>DASUMM010000291.1:0-3646 GCA_036277655.1 Burkholderiales bacterium
GAGGCTGGAGAGCATGCGGGCTGCGCTGGACGCACGCCCCCGGCGGGCCGCCAGAAAAGCGAACAGGTCCTCCTCGCGCGCCGAAGCGAGCTTGCCTCCCTTCAGGAAGAGCGCGAGCTGTGCGAGGTCGCGGCGATAGGACTCAAGCGTGTTCTTGGAAAGGCCGTCTTCCAGCCAGAGCGAATCGCAGAAGGCGTCGAGCAGCGCGGCGTCCGCTGGCGCGAGCGCCACTGCCTCACGCTTGCGCAAGCTTCTCGATTCTCGCAAGCAGGTCGTCTGCGACTTCGATGCCGTCGGCGGCGCGCTTCCTCGCCGCAAAGCGCTTTGCTCCCGGCAATCGGACGCCTTCGTCGGCAAGCATGGCGCCTACGACCGCCTCGACGCGCTCGAGATAGCGCTCTCGGCCGGCGAGCTTCGCCGGGTCGATCGCGAGGAACGCCTGCCCGATGCGCGGCTTGTTTCCCTGCTCCGAAAAAAAGGAATCCGCCTCCGCGCCGATCGCCGAGCCGGTGAGCGCAGCGCACATCAACTCGAACGCGAGCGCGAGCATTGCGCCCTTCGCGCCGCCGATCGGAAAGAGGCTGCCACGCTCGATCGCTTCCTTCGGATCGGTGGTGGGCTTGCCGTGGCGATCGAGCGCCCAGCCTTCCGGGATCTTTTCGCCCTTCTGCATGGCGAGCATGATCTTGCCGCGCACGACGGTGGTCAGTGCAAGATCGACGAGGATCGGATCGGCATCGCGGCGCGGAAACGCGAACGCGACGGGATTGGTCCCGAAGAGCGCCCTCGCGCCGCCCCATGCGGGGATCGCTGCCGGCGAATTCGTGAACGCCACGCCGACGAGCCCTGCCTCCACCACTTCGGCGAGGTGGATGCCCAGCACGCCGACATGCGCGCTGTTCGTCACGCCGGCGAAAGCGATGCCGTTGCGGCGCGCGCGCGCAATCACCTCCGCGATCGCCCACGTGCAGGACTCGTAAGGCAGGCCGTCGCAGTTGTCGATCAGAATGACCGCACCGTGGTCGGATCTGGCTACCGGATGCGCGTTGCCGTCGGCACGCCCATTGCGCAGCATTCCGCAGTAGAACGGCACGCGCGACATGCCGTGCGTCGGCAATCCGTGCTCTTCCGCCGCGACCAGATGGCGCGCCGCAGCGCTCGCCATTCCCGCACGCGCGCCGGCGCGCTCCATTGCCGTGCACGCGAGCCGAAACAGCTCTTGCGCGCTTTTCTTCATGCGAAGATTCTACCCGCCACTAACCAGCGAGGAGGAAACGGTCCATGGGAAGCTTCATCGATCTCACCGCGGAAGACGGACATCGGCTGGCAGCGTATCGCGCCGAACCTGCGGGCAAACCGCGCGGCGCAGTCGTCGTCATCCAGGAAATCTTCGGCGTCAACAGCCACATCAAGTCGGTTGCCGATGGCTACGCGCGCGACGGCTATCTGGCGATCGCGCCGGCGATGTTCGACCGCGCGCAGCGCAACTATGACACCGGCTACAGCCCGCCCGAGATCGAGGCCGGCCGCAAGGTGATGCAATCGCTCGACTGGAACAACACGATGAAGGACGTCGCTGCCGCAATCTCGAGCGCGAAGTCCGCAGGCAAGGTCGGCATGGTCGGCTACTGCTGGGGCGGCACGGTTTCCTGGCTGGCGGCGGCGCGCCTGAGCGGGCTTGCGTGCTCGGTGCCGCATTACGGCGGCGGCATGCCGAATTTCATCCAGGAGAAACCAAAGTGCCCGGTGATGTGCCACTTCGGCGAGCTCGATCAATCGCCGACGCTGGAGCAGGCGAAGGCGATCGCAGCCGCGCATCCCGAGATCACGGCGCATTTCTATCCGGGCGCCGGGCATGGCTTCAATTGCGACCACCGGGGTTCTTATAACGCGGAAGCGGCAAAGCTGGCGCGCGAGCGCACGCTCGCATTTTTCCGCCAGCACGTCGGGTAAGAGCGCGAAGCGGGTTGACTCAGCCGCCCGCTTCGCGGATCGCGCGCCACACGCGCTCGGGCGTTGCGGGCATGTCGAGTGAGCGCACGCCAAGCGGCGCGAGCGCATCCAGGATCGCATTCATCACCACCGGCATTGCGCCGACGGTGCCGGCTTCTCCCGCACCCTTCACGCCGAGCGGATTGAGCTTCGTCGGCACGGGGTGGCTGCCGACCGTCACTGCGCATAGGTCGCCCGCACGCGGCATCGCGTAATCCATGAACGATGCAGTGAGCAACTGGCCGGACTCCCGGTCGTAGGCGATTTGCTCCATCAGGATCTGGCCGATGCCCTGCACCACGCCGCCGATCACCTGACCTTTCAGCGTCGGCGGATTGACCTCGGTGCCGACGTCATCGACGACCCAGTAGCCGACGAGCTCGATGGCGCCGGTTTCGGGGTCGATCTCGACCTCGCATGCATGGCAGCCGTTCGGGAACGTCTCGGAAGTGGGGACGAAGTTACCCTCTTCGTCGAGCCCCGGCTCGATCTCCGCAGGCAGCTTCTCGCGAACGAACGCGGCGCGCGCAACATCCTTCAGCGCGACGCCGCGGTCCGTGCCGGTGATTGAGTAGCGGCCATCGCAGAACGTGACGTCGGCTTCGTTCGCTTCGAGCAGATGCGCGGCAATGCGCTTTCCCTTGGCGATGACCTTGTCGGCGGCGACCCAAAGTGCGCTGCCGCCCAGCACCATCGAGCGCGAACCAAAGCTACCCATGCCGCGCGCCACCAGCGCCGTATCGCCGTCGACGAAACGCAGGTCCTGCGGCTCGATCCCAAGCCGGTCGCAGGCAATCTGCCGGAACACCGTCTCGTGGCCTTGCCCCTGGTTCTTGGTGCCGAGGAAAAGCGTCGCGGTGCCGTCTTCGGCAAACTGGATGCGCGCGAATTCGCCGGTTGCCGGCGTGCCGGCGCGCTCGATAGCGTTCGCGATGCCCAGGCCGCGCAACTTGCCGCGCCGCTTCGCCTCGTCGCGCCGCTGGGGAAATTCGCTCCACCGTGCAAGCGCGAGCGTCTTGTCCATGACCTGCTCGAACTCGCCGCAGTCGTAGGTGAACGTCAGCGCCGTCTTGAACGGCATCGCCGCAGGCGCAATCAGGTTGCGCCGCCGCAGCTCGACGCGATCGATCCCCGTTTCGCGCGCCGCATCGTCGATCAGGCGCTCGATCACGTATGCGGCTTCCGGACGCCCGGAGCCGCGATAGGGCGCCGTCGGATTGGTGTTCGAGAAGACGCCGAGTACCCGCACGTGCGCCGCCGGGAACGCATACACGCTGACGAGCGATCCGAGATTGACCTGTCCCGGCATCAGGTTGCGGTCCGACGAGACATAGGCGCCGAGGTTGTTGACGTTGCGCACGCGTAGCGCGAGGAACCTGCCGTTCTCGTCGAGCGCAAGCTCGGCATCGCTCACCATGTCGCGCCCATGTTCGTCAGCGAGCGGCGCTTCGCTGCGCTCGCAGGTCCATTTGACCGGACGGCCGACCTTTTTCGCCAGCCACAGCACGAGTCGATGCTCGTGGCTCGTCCAGCCCTTGGCGCCGAAGGCGCCGCCGACATCGCCGGCGATCGTGCGGATCTTCTCCGCGGGCACCTTAAAGATCCTGCTCGCGAGCATGTCGCGCACGCGGTGCGGATACTGCACGTCCAGGCG
>DASUMM010000292.1:0-3344 GCA_036277655.1 Burkholderiales bacterium
CGGCATGGACGGCTTCGAGGTGGCGAGCCGCATCCGCGAGCGTGCCGACTGGAATGAAATCACGTTGATCGCGCTCACCGGCTGGGGACAGGAAAGCGACCGCAGCTTCATCCAGGCCGCCGGATTTGCGCATCACGTCATCAAGCCGGCGGAAATCGGTGCCCTGCAGGCGCTGTTCGCTTCCCTCAAGCAGCTGTAAGAAATCCCGGCCTGCGGTATAAGCGGGCCGCATGAGCCTTCGACTTGAATTCCTGATGCGCCTCGCCGTGGACGTCGGCGAGCCTGCCTCGATGGGCGCCGGGCCGCTCGGCGAGCGACGAATCATTCCGATCCTCGGGGGCACTTTCGAAGGCCCGCGGTTGCGGGGAGAAGTGCTGCCGGGCGGCGCTGACTGGCAGATCGTGCGCAGCGACGGCGTGCTCGACCTGGATGCGCGGTACGCACTGCGCGAGAAAGCCGGCGGGCTTATCCGCGTCGTCAGCCAGGGCTACCGGCACGGCCCGGCCGAGGTGCTGGCGGCGCTCGCGCGCGGCGAGGAAGTCGACCCGCAGCAGTATTTCTTTCGCACCACGCTGCGTTTCGAAACCGGCGCGCCATCGCTGCAATGGCTGAACCGCACGATCGCGGTGGCGCGCGCCGAAAGGAAGGCACGGCGAGTGCTGCTGGAAGCGTACGAACTGCTGTAGCCGCGCGACGATTCCGGTATAATTTTTTCTTCAAGCGAGCGGGAGAGGCGCGAGTCTCTTGCCGCTTTTTTTGCGCCGCCCTTTTTCACCGCTGGCAGGAGCTGCCGACTTGCCTACGCACGAGCCCGCCGTCCTCGTCCTCGCCGACGGGACGGTGTTTCACGGCCGCTCGGCCGGTGCCCGCGGCATCGCTTCGGGCGAAGTGGTGTTCAACACCGCGATCACCGGGTACCAGGAGATCCTGACCGATCCGTCGTATTGCCGGCAGATCGTGACGCTCACGTATCCGCACATCGGCAATACCGGGGTCAACGACGAAGACGAGGAAGCCGCGCGCGTTTACGCAGCCGGCCTCGTCGTGCGCGACGTGCCCGCGGTGCATTCGAACTGGCGCGCCAAATCGAAGCTTGCCGACTATCTCGTCGCGCAAGGGATCCCGGCCATCGCCGAGATCGACACGCGCAAGCTCACGCGACTGCTGCGCGAAAAGGGCGCGCAGAACGGCTGCCTGATGGCAGGGGAAATCGACGCCGCGCGGGCGCTCGCCGAGGCGCGCGCCTTTCCCGGTCTGGCCGGGATGGACCTTGCCAGGGTCGTCACGACCGACAAGCCCTACGAGTGGACGGCGGGCAGCTGGGAGCTCGGTCGAGGCTTCCGAAAGCCCTCCGATGCGCACTTTCACGTCGTCGCCTACGACTTCGGCGTCAAGCGCAACATTCTGCGGCTGCTCGCCGAGCGGGCTGGGCGCCTCACCGTGGTGCCGGCACAGACCTCAGCGCGCGAGGTGATGCGCCTGCAGCCGGACGGCATATTCCTTTCCAACGGTCCGGGCGACCCCGAGCCTTGCGATTACGCGATCGAGGCGATCGGCGAGCTGCTCGATGCGACGAGCGTGCCGACGTTCGGCATCTGTCTCGGGCACCAGCTGATGGGTCTTGCGAGCGGCGCGAAGACCGTGAAGATGAAGTTCGGCCACCACGGCGCGAACCACCCGGTGAAAGACCTCGATACCGGACGCGTCGTGATCACCAGCCAGAACCACGGTTTCGCGGTCGACCCGAACACGCTGCCTGCCAATCTGCGGCCGACGCATGTGTCGCTCTTCGATGGCTCGCTGCAGGGCCTTGCGCGCACCGACCGGCCGGCGTTCTGCTTTCAGGGACATCCGGAAGCAAGCCCGGGGCCGCACGACATTTCGTACCTGTTCGATCGCTTCGCCGTGATGATGAGCGATGCCAAGAAGAACTGACCTCAAGTCGATCCTGATCATCGGCGCCGGCCCGATCGTGATCGGCCAGGCGTGCGAGTTCGATTACTCGGGCGCGCAGGCATGCAAGGCGCTGAAGGCGGAAGGCTATCGCGTAGTGCTCGTCAACTCCAATCCGGCGACGATCATGACGGACCCGGAGATGGCGGATGCGACGTACATCGAGCCGGTGACGTGGCAGACGGTGGCGCGCATCATCGAGCGCGAGCGGCCGGATGCGCTGCTGCCGACGATGGGCGGGCAGACCGCGCTCAATTGCGCGCTCGACCTCGCGCGCGAGGGCGTGCTGGAGGAATACGGTGTCGAGATGATCGGCGCCTCGCGCGAGGCGATCGACAAGGCGGAGGATCGCGAGAAGTTCAAGAAGGCGATGAGCCGCATCGGCCTCGCGAGCCCGCGCTCGTCGCTTGCGCATTCGCTGGAGGAGGCGCTGCAGGTGCAGGCCGGCATCGGCTTTCCGGTCGTGATCCGCCCTTCGTTCACGCTCGGCGGCACCGGCGGCGGCATCGCCTACAACCGCGAGGAATTCGTCTCCATCTGCGAGCGCGGGCTGGATGCTTCGCCGACGCACGAGCTGCTGATCGAGGAGTCGGTGGTCGGCTGGAAGGAATTCGAGATGGAGGTGGTGCGCGACCGCAAGGACAACTGCATCATCGTCTGCTCGATCGAGAACCTCGACCCGATGGGCGTGCATACCGGGGATTCGATCACCGTGGCGCCGGCGCAGACGCTCACCGACAAGGAATACCAGCTGCTGCGCGACGCCTCCATCGCGGTGCTGCGCGAGATCGGCGTCGACACCGGCGGATCGAACGTGCAGTTCGCGATCAGCCCGAAGGACGGCCGGATGCTGATCATCGAGATGAATCCGCGCGTGTCGCGGTCTTCCGCGCTCGCCTCGAAAGCGACCGGCTTTCCGATCGCCAAGGTGGCGGCGAAGCTCGCGGTCGGCTACACGCTCGACGAAGTGGCGAACGAGGTGACTGGCGGCGCGACGCCGGCTTCGTTCGAGCCCACCATCGACTACGTCGTCACCAAGGTGCCGCGCTTCGCGTTCGAGAAGTTTCCGCAGGCGAACGACCGTCTGACGACGCAGATGAAGTCGGTCGGAGAAGTGATGGCGATCGGCCGCACGTTCCAGGAATCGTTCCAGAAGGCGCTGCGCGGCCTGGAGGTCGGCGTCGACGGCCTGAACCAGCGCACCAAGGACCGCGAGACGATCGAGCGCGAGCTGGGAGAGCCGGGGCCCGAGCGCATCTGGTATGTCGGCGATGCGCTGGAAACCGGCTTCAGCATCGATGACGTGTACCGGCTGACGGGCATCGATCCGTGGTTCCTCGCGCAGATCCAGGAGATCGTCGACCTGGAGGTGCTGCTGGACGACCGCAAGC
>DASUMM010000293.1:0-6214 GCA_036277655.1 Burkholderiales bacterium
CGACCGGCGCGGTTGTGGCACTCGGCGGTGCCGTAGATGCGCCTGCGTCCCGCCTTCAGGATGCGCGCGGTGCAATAGACGTGCTCCGCTTTCGCGGGGGAAAGAAACGCGCTGTTCAGCTCCGAGGTAAGCGCGTCGTACTCGACGCCGAACCTGCCTTTGATCGCGAGCCACATCGCGCAATCGGCGGCCGCCATCAGCGAAGGGCCGTTGACGATCTGACCGGGACGCTCCAGGGCCTTGCGATGCGGCAGCTCGAGCGTGCAGACCCCATCGCCCGCGGAGACGACGCGAAAGCGGTACGCGCGCAGGAAGCGCGCGCCGTCGATCAGCTGCTGCAGCGCGCGCCTCGTTGCGCCCTTTCCCTTCATGCCAGTTCGATTGCCATCGCGGTTGCTTCGCCGCCGCCAATGCAGAGCGAAGCCACGCCGCGCTTGCCGCCGGTCTTCTTCAGCGCGCCGATCAGCGTGACCAGGATGCGGGCGCCGGAAGCGCCGATCGGGTGGCCAAGCGCGCACGCACCGCCGTGGATGTTGACCTTGTCGTGCGGCAGGCCGTGCTCGTTCATCGCTGCCATGGTGACTACGGCGAACGCCTCGTTCACCTCGTAGAGGTCGACCTCGCCGGCGCGCCAGCCGGTCCGTTCAAAGAGCTTGCGGATGGCGCCGACTGGCGCGGTGGTGAAGAGCCCCGGCTCCTGGGCATGCGTCGAGTGCCCGACCACGGTGGCGAGCGGCGCCAGGCCGCGCTTCTCGGCGCTCGAGCGACGCATCAGCACCAGCGCGGCGGCGCCGTCCGAGATCGACGACGAATTCGCCGCAGTGACGGTGCCGTCCTTGCGAAACGCGGGCTTCAGCGTCGGGATCTTCTCCAGGTTCGCCTTGAACGGCTGCTCGTCGCGCTCGATGAACTTCTCCTCTTTGCCGACCTTGATCGCGAGCGGTGCAATCTCCCAGGCGAACGAGCCGTCCTGGTTGGCGCGCTGCGCCCGCTTGAGCGAGGTGATCGCGAATTCGTCCTGCGCCTGGCGCGAAAACGCATACTTCTGCGCGCAGTCTTCTGCGAACGTGCCCATCAGGCGGCCTTTGTCGTAGGCGTCTTCCAGCCCGTCGTAGAACATGTGATCGATCACCTGGCCGTGACCCATGCGCAGGCCGGCGCGCGCTTTGGGCAGCAGGTACGGCGCGTTGGTCATCGATTCCATGCCGCCGGCGACAATGACTTCCGCGCTGCCTGCGGCGAGGAGATCGTTCGCGAACATCGCGGCCTTCATCCCGGAGCCGCACATCTTGTTGATCGTGGTGCAGCCGGTGGCGAGCGGCAATCCGGCGCCCAGCGATGCCTGGCGCGCAGGTGCCTGGCCCTGGCCGGCGGGAAGCACGCATCCCATGATCACCTCCTGCACTTCTTCGGGCTTCAGGCGCGCACGCTCCACTGCGGCACGGATCGCGGCGGAGCCCAGTTCGGGGGCGGAGAAGCCTTTCAGCTCTCCCTGGAAGCCGCCCATCGGGGTGCGGGCGACGGAGACGATGACGATTCTGTCTGCAGTCATGACTTACTCCTGTATGAGCGCAGCGCCCTGGCGAAGCGCAGCGATGGTTTCCTGCTCGAGTCGTGCGACGAGCTCGGCCGCAGGAAGCGCACGCGCAAGCGGCGCCGCCTGTCCCGACCAGAGCGAGTAGAAGTCGGGATTCCCGGCTTGCGCCGAGGCCTGCCGCAGCTTTCCCGTCAGCAAGCTCTGCGCCGGAAATGCGATCTGCGGCAGATGTTTCGCTTCCGCTTCGCGGAGAAAACGGTTGGCGATCCCGCGCGCGGGCTTGCCGGAAAACTTCTCCGTCACGCGGGTGGCGTCCTCCTTCGCTTCGAGGATCGCGCGCTTGTGCACTTCCGGCGCCCCGCTTTCCGGGCAGGGAATGAATGCCGTGCCGAGTTGCGCAGCCTGCGCACCGAGCGCCAGCGCCGCGGCGATGCCGGCGCCGTCCATGATGCCGCCCGCGGCGACCACAGGAATACGGACCGCGCGCACGAGGAGCCGCGTCAGCGCGAGCGTTCCGGTAAGCGCCTCATACGGGTCGCGCAAGTAGGTGCCGCGATGTCCGCCGGCTTCGCCGCCCTGGGCGATGACGAAGTCAAAGCCGAGAGCTTCGGCGCGTTGCGCCTCGGCGACGCAGGTCGCGCTCGCGCCGAGGCGGATGCCGAGCCGCTTGAAGCGGCGAATCCATTCCTCCTCGAGCTCGCCGAGGTGGACGGTAAAAACGGCCGGCTTGACTTCGGCGACGATGGCGAGCTGTCCTTCGAGCTCGGGCGCGTACGGCGGCTTGGCGGCCTGCGGCGCAGGCAGGCCCATCTCGGCATGCCAGGGTCCAAGCGCCGCGAGCGCCGCGCTCTGATGCACGACGTCGACCGGATCGGGCTGCGGCGCCGCGAAAAGGTTGATGCCGAACGGACGATTCGTGCGCGCACGCACCGCTTCGCATTGCTTTCTTATCTCCGCGGGCTGCGTGTAGGCGTGGCCGAAGGACCCGAGCGCTCCGGCCTCCGAGACCGCGGCGACCAGATCGGCGGAGCTTGGCCCGCCCGCCATCGGCGCCTGGATCACTGGCACGCGGATGCCGAGCAGCTCCGAAAGCGGGGTCGAGATGCGCGCCATCACGCCGTCTCCGCAAAAAGCTCTCGCCCGATCAGCCAGCGGCGGATCTCGGAAGTGCCGGCGCCGATCTCATAGAGCTTGGCGTCGCGCCACAGCCGGCCGGTCGGCGTCTCGTTGATGTAGCCCATGCCGCCGAGCGCCTGGATCGCTTCGCCTGCCATCCAGGTGGCTTTCTCGGCGGCGTACAGAATTGCGCCGGCTGCATCCTTGCGCGTGGTTTCGCCGCGATCGAGCGCCTGGCCCACGGCGTAGACGTAGGCGCGGCAGGCGGAAAACGTGGTGTACATGTCGGCGAGCTTTCCCTGCATCAGCTGGAATTCACCGATCGGCTGGCCGAACTGCTTGCGCTCGTGCACGTAGGGCACGACGACGTCGAGGCACGCGGCCATGATGCCGAGCGGTCCGCCGGCGAGCACCGCGCGCTCGTAATCCAGGCCGCTCATCAGCACGTTCGCGCCGCGCCCTTCGGCGCCGAGCACGTTTTCAGCCGGAACCTCGCAGTCGCGGAACACGAGCTCGCAGGTGTTGGAGCCGCGCATGCCGAGCTTGTCCAGTTTCTGCGCGGTGGAGAATCCCTGCATGCCGCGCTCGATCAGAAACGCGGTGATTCCCCGCGGCCCGGCGTTGGCATCGGTCTTCGCGTACACCACGAGCACGTCCGCATCCGGGCCGTTGGTAATCCACATCTTGTTGCCGTTCAGCAGGTAGCGATCGCCGCGCAGCTCCGCCCGCAGGCGCATGCCGACCACGTCCGAGCCGGCGCCCGGCTCCGACATCGCGAGCGCGCCGACATGCTCGCCGGAAACCAGCTTCGGCAGATAGCGGCGCTTCTGCTTGGCGCTGCCATTGCGGCGGATCTGGTTCACGCACAAGTTCGAGTGCGCGCCATACGACAGACCGATCGACGCCGATCCGCGGCTCAGCTCTTCGACCGCGATGATGTGTGCGAGGTACCCCATCGCCGTGCCGCCGTATTCCTCCTCGACCGTGATGCCGAGCAGCCCGAGGGCTCCCAGCTTCGGCCACAGCTCGGGCGGAAACTGATTCGTGGCGTCGATCTCGGCGGCCCGCGGCGCAAGCTCCTTGCGCGCGAACTCGCGCACGGTCGCGCGCAGCATTTCGATCGTTTCGCCGTGCTCGAAGCGGAGGAAGGGAAGGTCCATGGGAAGCCTGCCGGGGAACGAGGAAGCCTATGTGACGCTTACGTCAACGTCAACTATGCCTTGAGCTGCTTGCGCAGGCGCTTTTCGAACGCGCCGATCTCGGCGAGCTGCGACTCGAGGTCCGCCCGCTGCTGCTCCAGCGCGCTCTTGTGGTTCTCGAGGACGGCGAGGAAGCGCTCGAGCTGCGGCCGCTCGTCGCGCCCCGGTTCGTACATCTCGATCAGCTCGCGGATCTCCGACAGCGTCAGCCCCAGCCGCTTGCCGCGCAGCGTGAGCTTCAATCGCGTGCGGTCGCGCTGCGCATAGACCCGGCGCTGCCCGATGCGTTTCGGCGCGAGCAGCCCCTGGTCCTCATAAAAGCGGATCGCCCTCGGCGTGACATCGAACTCGCGCGCAAGCTCCCCGATGGTGTACTCGGCGCGCTCGATGGCGGAAGGACTGGTCATCCGGGTGGCGGGTTGCCTCGTTGCTGCAATGCAGCGATAATCGAAAGCCACGGGCAAGCGGCAGGAATTTTAGCCCATCATGCGATGCGTCCATCCGATTCCCTCGAGTTTCCCAGCCCGCAGCCGCCGCCTCCGGGCACGTTGCTGCCGGTGGCGCCGGGCGTGCACTGGCTGCGGATGCCGCTGCCGTTCGACCTCAACCACATCAACCTGTGGCTGATCGAAGAGGAGGGCTCCTGGACGCTGGTCGATACGGGTCTGGGCAATCGAGCCACGCGCGAAGTTTGGGAAAGCGCTTTCGGCGCGGCACTTGGCGGCAAGCCGATCGGGCGCATCCTGGTCACGCACTATCACCCGGACCACGCTGGCAATGCAGCCTGGTTGAGCGAGCGGTTTGGCGCTTCGCTCTTAATGACGCGCGGCGAATTCCTGACCGTGCATGCGGTGCTGCATGGGGTCGCCAGCTTCTCGGCGGCGGCTTCTTCGGCGCTTTTTCGGGCCAATGGGCTCAGCGGCGATGCCGCGGATTCGCTCCTTGCGCGCGGGGATCTGTACCGCAAGCTGGTGCCCGCGTTTCCGGGCGCGCACCGCCGCCTCATGGCGGGCGCGTCGGTCCTCCTTGGCGGCGATGACTGGCGCGTCATGGTCGGCTACGGACATGCGCCGGAGCATGCGTCGCTCTACTGCGCGCGCCGCAACGTGCTGATCTCCGGCGACATGCTGCTGCCGAAGATCTCCACCAACGTGGCAGTACGCCCGATCGATCCGATGGCCGATCCGCTCGGCCAGTTTCTGGAATCGATCGATCAATATCGGAAGTTGCCCGCCGATACGCTCGTGCTTCCCTCGCATGGCCTGCCGTTCCGCGGCGCCCACGAGCGTGTCGCAACGCTGCAGGCCCATCACGAAGAGCGGCTGCATGCCATCCTGGAGGCCTGCCGGGCGGCGCCCAGAACGGCGGCGGACCTGCTCGAGGTGCTCTTCCGGCGCAAGCTCGACGAGAACCAGATTTTTTTCGCCATGGGCGAAGCGATCGCCCATGTGCACCGGCTTTACTATGCAGGCAAGATGCATCGCAGCGTCGACGCTGGTGGCGTCGCCCGCTTCGCCACGGCCTGATTCCAAGGAGAACGGATGGAAGCAACGAAGAACGCAGTCCACCCAGAGGAGGCGCAGAAAGTCCTGCGCGAGGTTGCCGAGCGCTCGGCTCGCATTCTGACGGAGTTCGCGCAAAAGCATGTCTCCGACAGCATCTCATCGGCCGTCAACGACGAGCTGGGGATCGCCAAGGCGTACATGGACCTCTACTCGCGCTTGCTCGCGAACCCGTATCTCTTGGCGAGCGCTTCGGCAAACTTGATGCTCGACTACATGAAGCTGTGGCAATCGAGCTGGCTGCGCATGATCGGGCTGCAGGCGCCGCCGGCAGTGACGCCGGCAAAGGGCGATGCGCGCTTCAAGGACGAGACCTGGGATTCGAGTTTCCTGTTCGACTTCCTCAAGCAGTCCTACCTGATCACGGCGCGCCAGATCCAGCAGACGGTGGCGAACGTCGACGGCCTGCCGGAGGACTCGCGCAAGAAGGTTGCGTTCTTCACGCGGCAATACGTCGATGCGCTCGCGCCGTCGAACTTCGCGCTGACCAACCCCCAGGTGTTGCGCGAGACCGTCGCCTCGGGCGGTCAGAATCTGTTGAAGGGGCTGAACAACCTGCTCGCCGACATCGAGAAGGGCGAAGGGCAGCTGCGCATCTCGATGACGGACGAAAAGGCGTTCCAGTTCGGCAAGAACGTCGCCGTCACACCCGGGAAGGTCGTCTACCAGACCGACCTGATGCAGCTGATTCAGTTCGCGCCGACGACGAAGGAGGTCTACAAGACGCCGCTCATCATCATCCCGCCCTGGATCAACAAGTACTACATCCTCGACCTGCGGGAGAAGAACTCCTTCATCCG
>DASUMM010000294.1:0-7283 GCA_036277655.1 Burkholderiales bacterium
CGCCGGCCCGCGGCCGAAGAGGCCGGAGGCCGCCGCGGCAACCGACAAGCCGAAGGCGGCCGTCGTGAAAAAGGCGCGCAAGGTGCTGAAGGACGAGCCAACCGCGCCCGCCGCGCCCGAAGGCGAAGCGCAGGAAAAGAAGGAGTAGACGATGCTTCAACCCGCGCGGACCAAATACCGCAAGCAGCAGAAAGGCCGCAACACCGGCGTCGCGACGCGTGGCGCGCGCGTGTCGTTCGGCGAATATGGATTGAAGGCGATCGGGCGCGGCCGGCTTACGGCGCGCCAGATCGAAGCCGCCCGGCGCACGCTCTCGCGCCACATCAAGCGCGGCGGCCGCATCTGGATCCGCGTGTTCCCGGACAAGCCGGTCTCGCAGAAGCCGGCCGAGGTCCGCATGGGCAACGGCAAGGGCAATCCCGAGTACTTCGTGGCCGAGATTCAGCCGGGCAAGATCATCTACGAGATGGACGGGGTCGATGCGGCCGTCGCCAAGGAGGCATTCGCGCTCGCTGCGGCGAAGCTGCCGATCCGCACCGTTCTCGTGCACCGGATGCTGGGATAGACGATGAAGCCCAGCGAACTGCGCGCCAAAACCGAAGAGGAGCTGCACAAGGAGCTGAGCGAGCTGCTGAGGGCGCAGTTCGGCCTGCGCATGCAGCTCGCCACCCAGCAGCTCTCCAACACCAGCCAGAAGCGGAAGCTCCGCCGCGACATCGCGCGCGTGCGCACCGTGCTGAGGGAAAAGGCAGCGAAATGAACGAGCCGCAAGCAGCCGCCACCGCGCCCGCCAAGAGCCGGCGCACACTGGTCGGTCGAGTGGTCAGCAACCGCATGCAGAAGACCGTCACCGTGCTGGTCGAGCGCCGGGTGCGGGACGCGCTGATGGGAAAGACCGTGACGCGCTCGAACAAGTACCACGCGCACGTCCCCTCCGGCGAGTACCGCAACGGCGACCTGGTCGAGATCGAGGAATGCCGGCCGATTTCGAAGACGAAATCGTGGACGGTGACGCGCCTGGTGGAGAAGTCGAAGGAAGTCTGACGAAACCTTGCCAGTGCACCGGTCGCCAGAATAGAATCTACCCCTTTTTTCGCCCCCGTACGGGGTCCAAGACTGCCCGGCCGCGCCAAACAGGCGCCGGAGCAAGTTGGACGGAGAAACTGCAATGATCCAGATGCAATCGATCCTCGATGTCGCGGACAACACCGGTGCGCGCGCGGTCATGTGCATCAAGGTGCTCGGCGGCTCGAAGCGCCGGTATGCCTCGATCGGGGATGTCATCAAGGTAAGCGTGAAGGATGCCGCGCCGCGCGGCCGCGTGAAGAAGGGCGAGGTGTACGACGCGGTCGTCGTGCGCACGGCGCAGGGTGTGCGGCGTGCCGACGGTTCGCGCGTGCGGTTCGACACCAACGCGGTGGTGCTGCTCACGCCGAAGATGGAGCCGATCGGCACGCGCATCTTCGGACCGGTCACGCGAGAGCTGCGCACCGAGCGCTTCATGAAGATCGTGTCGCTCGCTCCGGAAGTGCTCTGAGGAATCCCATGCGAAGAATCCGCAAAGGCGACGAAGTGGTGGTCATCTCGGGACGCGACCGCGGCAAGCGCGGCACGGTCCTGCGGCGCGAGGACGACGAGCACGTGGTCGTCGAAGGCATCAACCGGGTGAAGAAGCACCAGCGCCCGAACCCGATGCAGGGCGTCACCGGCGGCATCGTCGACAAGGACATGCCGATTCACGTGTCCAACCTCGCGCTCTTCAACCCGGCGACGCAGAAGGCTGACCGCGTGTCGTTCAAGCGGATGCCCGATGGCCGCAAGGTCCGCGTGTTCCGCTCCAATGGCGAGCAGGTCGACGTCTAAGGAAGCCGCAATGGCGAAGGAAAAAGAAACCCCACCGCAGCAAAAGCCCACCCCGAAGGCGGCCGCCCAGCCGCAGGCGGCGAAGAAAGCGCAGCAGAAAGGCGCGCCCAAGGCGGATGCGAAGCCCGCGCGCGAGGAAGCGCCGGCGATCCCGGCTCCGCCGCCGCGCCTGCGCGAGCAGTACCGCTCGCAGGTGGTGCCGGACCTGATGAAGAAATACGGCTACAAGACGGTGATGCAGGTGCCGCGCATCCTGAAGATCACGCTCAACATGGGCGTCGGCGAAACGACCACCGACAAGAAGATTCTCGACAACGCGGTCGCCGACATGACGCGCATCGCCGGCCAGAAGCCGGTGGTCACCAAGGCACGCAAGTCGATCGCCAACTTCAAGGTGCGCGCCGGCTTTCCGGTCGGCTGCATGGTGACGCTGCGCGGCGCGCGCATGTACGAGTTTCTCGACCGCCTGGTGAACATCGCGATCCCGCGCATCCGCGACTTCCGCGGCGTCTCGAGCCGTGCGTTCGACGGGCGCGGCAACTACAGCCTCGGCATCCGCGAGCAGATCATTTTTCCCGAGATCGAGTACGACAAGATCGATGCGCTGCGCGGCATGAACGTGGCGATTTGCACGACGGCCAAGAGCGACGACGAGGCGCGCGCGTTGCTCGCGGCGTTTCGTTTTCCATTCAAGCATTGAAGGACCCGACATGGCGAAACTGGCATTGAAGCTGCGCGAGAAGAAGCGGCGCAAGACGGTGGAAAAGTTCAAGGTGCGGCGTCAGGAGCTGCTCGAGATGCTGCAGAACCCGCGCGTCTCGGACGACGCCAAGGACGCCGCGCGCGCGAGGCTGCAAAAGCTGCCGCGCGATGCTTCGCCGGTCCGGCTGCGCAACCGCTGCGCGCTCACCGGCCGGCCGCGCGGGGTGTTTCGCAAGTTCGGCCTCGGCCGCACCAAGCTGCGCGAGCTGGCGCTGAAGGGCGAAGTCCCGGGCGTGATCAAGGCGAGCTGGTAAGGAGCGAACCGACATGAGCATGAGCGATCCGATCGCAGACATGCTGACCCGCATCCGCAACGCGCAGATGGTCGGGCAGATCGACGTCAAGATGCCCGCCTCGAAGCTGAAGGCGGCGATCGCGTCGGTGTTGAGGGACGAGGGCTACATCGAGGATTTCGCGGTGCGCAGCGAGGGCACGGTGCCGGAGCTGCGCATCGGCCTCAAGTACTACGCCGGGCGCCCGGTGATCGAGCGGCTCGAGCGGGTCTCGCGTCCCGGCCTGCGGGTCTACAAGGGCCGCCATGACATTCCGCGCGTGATGAACGGCCTCGGCGTGGCGATCCTTTCGACCTCGCGCGGCGTGATGACCGATCGCAAGGCCCGCGCCGACGGCGTTGGCGGCGAAGTGCTCTGCATCGTGGCCTGAAGGCGCACCATGTCCCGCATCGCCAGAAATCCGATCGCGCTCCCGAAGGGAGTCGACGTCAGCATCGACGCGCAGACGATCCAGGTGAAAGGACCGCTCGGCGTGATCGCCCGCCGCGCCGATCCGAACGTCGCGGTCGAGCGTGAGGGAGACCACCTCCAGTGCAAGGCGCTCGGCAATTCGCGCCAGGCGGTGGCCATGTCGGGAACCATGCGAGCGCTGATCGCAAACATGGTGTCCGGCGTCACCAAGGGCTTCGAGCGCCGCCTGCAGCTGGTCGGCGTCGGCTATCGCGCACAGGCCCAGGGCGACAAGCTCAACCTCTCGCTCGGCTTTTCGCACCCGGTGGTGCACGAAATGCCCAAAGGGGTGAAGGTCGCCACGCCCACCCAGACCGAGATCGTGATCAGCGGAATCGACAAGCAGCTCGTCGGCCTGACCGCCGCCAAGATCCGCGACTACAAGTCGCCGGAGCCGTACAAGGGCAAGGGCGTGCGGTACGCCAACGAGATCATCGTGCTGAAAGAAACGAAGAAGAAGTGACGGAGAACGAGGCATGATCGACAACCGGATCGCCAGACTGCGCCGCGCGCGGCAGACCCGCCTCAGGATCCGCGGGCAGGGTGCCACGCGCCTCACGGTGCATCGGACCAACTGCCATATCTACGCGCAGATCACGACGCCTGCCGGTGACCGCGTGCTTGCGGCGGCTTCGACGCTCGAGAAAGACGTGCGCGCGGGACTGAAGAGCGGCGGCACGCGCAGCGCCGCCGAGCTGGTGGGCAAGCGCATCGCCGAAAAGGCGAAGGCTGCCGGCATCGAGAGCGTGGCGTTCGACCGCGCCGGATACCGGTACCAGGGCCGCGTAAAGGCGCTCGCCGAAGCAGCGCGCGCCGGCGGATTGAAGTTCTAGCGAGAAGCGAGACAACCGCATGGCGAAAATGCAGGCACGCAGGATGCAGCAGTCGGAAGAGCGAAGCGACGGGCTGCGCGAAAAGATGGTGGCCGTGAACCGCGTCACCAAGGTCGTCAAGGGCGGGCGGGTGCTCGGCTTTGCCGCACTCACCGTGGTCGGCGACGGCGACGGCCGCGTCGGCATGGGCAAGGGCAAGGCGCGCGAGGTCCCGGTCGCCGTGCAAAAGGCGATGGAGGAGGCGCGTCGCGCGATGTTCAAGGTGAGCCTCAAGAACGGCACGCTGCACCATACCGTGATCGGTCGCCACGGCGCGGCGGTCGTACGCATGCAGCCCGCCTCCGAGGGCACCGGCATCATCGCGGGCGGTCCGATGCGCGCGGTGTTCGAAGTGATGGGCATGTCGAACGTGCTCGCCAAGTGCTTCGGCTCGACCAATCCGTACAACGTGGTGCGCGCGACGCTGCAGGGCCTGCGCGCGATGAACACGCCCGCCGAGATCGCCGCCAAGCGCGGCAAGTCGGTGGAAGAAATCCTGAGCGAGTAAGGCAAATGGCGCAGAAGACGATTCGGGTGAAGCTGGTGAAGGGCCTGGCGGGCTGCAAGAAAACGCATCGCGCGACGGTTCGCGGCCTGGGCTTGAAGCGGCTGCATCAGATCGTCGAGCTGCAGGACACGCCGGAAGTGCGCGGCATGATTGGCAAGGTGTACTACCTGGTACGCGTGGAAGGCTGAAATGCGACTGAACTCTCTGAAACCGGCGGCCGGGTCCAAGCATGCCCGTCATCGCGTCGGGCGCGGCATCGGCTCGGGCTGGGGCAAGACTGCCGGCCTCGGCCACAAGGGCCAGCGCGCCCGTGCGGGCGGCTATCACAAGGTCGGCTTCGAAGGCGGCCAGATGCCGCTGCACCGGCGCCTTCCGAAGCGCGGCTTCGTATCGCTCGAGCGCGACACGTACGCCGAAGTGCGCCTTTCGGCGCTCGAGCGCATGAAGGCCGGCGACATCGACCTCGCCACGCTCAAGGCCGAAGGCGTCGTGCCCGCCCGCACCGAGGTAGCGAAGGTGATCCTCTCGGGAACGCTGTCGCGCAAGGTGACGCTGAAGGGCGTCAAGGCAAGCAAGGGTGCGCGCGAGGCCATCGAGGCCGCAGGTGGCACCGTCGAAGCTCCGGCAGAAAAGGTGAACGAAACGCTCAAGCGCAAAGACGCCGCCGGCAAGGGTAAGGAAGCCGCCGGTAAGGAGGCCGCCGGCAAGGGCAAGGACGCCGCCGGCAAGGGCAAGGAGCCTGCAGCGCAGGGCTGAGCGCTTGGCGACTCTTCCGAACGTCGGCAAGACCGGGCGCTACGGCGACCTGAAACGGCGGCTGCTGTTCCTGCTGGGGGCGCTGTTCGTCTTCCGGGTCGGTGCGCACATTCCCGTGCCCGGCATCGATCCGAACGTCCTCGCCGAGTTCTTCAGCGACAAGGGCGGCAGCATTTTCGGCATGTTCAACATGTTCTCGGGCGGAGCGCTGTCGCGCTTCACGATCTTTGCGCTCGGGATCATGCCGTACATCTCGGCATCGATCATCATGCAGCTGATGACGGCGGTCAGTCCGACGCTCGATGCGCTGCGCAAGGAAGGCGAGTCGGGGCGGCGCAAGATCACGCAGTACACGCGCTACGGCACGGTGTTCCTCGCTCTGTTCCAGGCGACCGGCATCTCGATCGCGCTGGAAAGCCAGCCGGGACTGGTGCTCGATCCGGGGCTGCTGTTCCGCATCACCACGGTCACTACGCTGGTCACCGGAACGATGTTCCTGATGTGGCTCGGCGAGCAGATCACCGAGCGCGGCCTCGGCAACGGCATCTCGATCATCATCTTTGCCGGCATTGCCGCCGGGCTGCCGACGGCGATCGCCGGAACGCTCGAGCTCGTGCGCACGGGCGCCATGCACCCGCTCACCGCGCTGCTGATCGCCGCCGCGGTGCTCGTCGTCACGGCCGCCGTATGCTTCGTCGAGCGGGGGCAGCGCAAGATCCTGGTCAACTACGCCAAGCGCCAGGTTGGCAACCGGGTGTACGGCGGCCAGAGCTCGCACCTGCCGTTCAAGCTCAACATGTCGGGCGTCATCCCGCCGATCTTTGCCTCGTCACTGATCCTGTTTCCGGCGACCATCCTTGGATGGTTCGGCTCAGCCGAAGGGCTCGTCTGGCTGCGCGACCTCGCCGGGGCGCTTTCGCCCGGACAGCCGGTCTATGTGCTGCTGTACGGCGGCCTCATCGTGTTCTTCTGCTTCTTCTACACGGCGCTGCAATACAACCCGAAGGAGACGGCCGACAACCTGAAGAAGTCGGGAGCGTTCGTGCCCGGCATCCGGCCGGGGGACCAGACGGCCCGCTACCTGGAGAAGATCCTGCTGCGCTTGACGCTCGCCGGCGCCATCTATGTGACGCTGGTCTGCCTGCTGCCGGAGTTCCTGATCCTGCGCTGGAGCGTGCCGTTCTATTTCGGCGGCACGTCGCTCTTGATCATCGTGGTGGTGACGATGGATTTCATGGCGCAGGTGCAGGCCTACATCATGACGCACCAGTACGAAAGCCTGCTGCGCAAGGCGAATTTCAAGGGCGGGCTGCCCGTACGCTAGACCCTGCCGTGGCGAAGGAAGACGTCATAGAGATGCAGGGTGAAGTGATCGAAAATCTCCCGAATGCGACGTTCAAGGTGAAGCTGGAAAACGGGCACGTGATCCATGCGTTCATCTCCGGCAAGATGCGCATGAACTACATCCGCATCCTGCCGGGCGACAAGGTGACGGTGCAGTTGACGCCGTACGACCTCAGCAAGGGGCGGATCACGTTCCGCACAAAATAAGGGAAACACCATGAAAGTGATGGCATCGGTAAAGAAAATGTGCCGCAAGTGCAAGATCATTCGCCGCAAGGGCGTGGTGCGCGTGATCTGCGCCGACCCGCGCCACAAGCAGCGCCAGGGCTGATCCTGCCCGCAAACCTTGCTAAGAGCTTGAGCAAGCGAATATAATTTCAGGTTCCGCCGGATGAGAGGACGCGATGGCTCGAATTGCCGGAATTAACGTTCCGA
>DASUMM010000295.1:0-3862 GCA_036277655.1 Burkholderiales bacterium
GAACCGCCTCGGCCTCACGCTGCACCTGATGATCCACCCGGTGCTGCGGGTGCGGCGCGACGACACCGGCAACCTGATCGAGCTCAACGCAGACGCGGAAAAAGGCGGCCGGCTCGAATCGTTCATCCACATTGAGGTCGATCGTCGTACGGACCGCGAGACGCTGCAGCAGCTGCAGGACGGCATCATCCGCGTACTCGGCGACGTACGCCTGGCGGTGGAAGACTGGCCGAAGATGCGCGAGCGGATGGCCGTCGCGAGCGCTGCGGCGGAGGCACTGCTGCCGCCGCCGGGGGATCCGGCCCAGGTGCGCGAGGAAATCGAATTCCTGCGCTGGCTGAACGACGGCCATTTCACGTTCCTCGGCAGCCGCACGTACGACCTGGTCCGCGAAGGCGGCGAAGATGCGTTGCGCATCGTGCCCGGATCGGGGCTCGGCATCCTGCGTGCCTCCAGCCGGACGGTGTCCTCGGCGTTCGCGTCCTTGCCGCCCGAAGCGCGTGCGCGCGCCCGCGAGAAACACCTGCTCCTCTTGACGAAAGCCAATGCGCGCTCGACCGTGCATCGTCCCGGCTATCTGGATTACGTGGGGGTGAAGCGCTTCGATGCCGCCGGCGAAGTGGTCGGCGAGACGCGCTTCCTCGGGCTCTATACCTCTACCGCGTACCGCGCCAATCCGTCCGACATCCCGCTGCTTCACAACAAGGTCGAGCGCGTGCTCGAGAGGGCCGGCGTCCTGCCTGGCAGCCATTCGCACAAAAACCTCAAGGACGTGCTCGAGAGCTATCCGCGCGACGAGCTGATCCAGATGCCGCTCGAGGAGCTGTACGAGCACGCGATGGGGATCTTTCGGCTCGGCGAGCGCCAGCGCACGCGCCTCTTCGTGCGGCGTGATTTCTACGGCCGCTTCGTGTCCTGCCTGATCTACGTGCCGCGCGAAAGCTATAACACCGAGCTGCGCATACGCGTGCAGGAAATGCTCAAGCAGGCGTTCCGCGGCGTGGCGACCGAGTTCACCGTGCATCTGTCGGAATCGGTCCTCGCCCGCATCCATCTGGTCGTGCGCACCTCTCCCGACAGCGTTCCCGCCTACGACGTGGGGGAGCTCGAAGCGCGCATCGTGCGGGCGACGCGCCGCTGGGAGGACGACCTGGCGCAGGCGCTGCGCGAGCGCTTCGGTGAGGAGCGAGGCAACCAGCTGCTACGCCGCTTCGCTGGGGCGTTTCCGCCCGGCTATCGCGACGATCATGCGCCGCTCGCTGCGGTGTATGACGTCGAGCTGATCGCGCGGCTCGATTCGCCGGCGCAGCTGGGCATGAACCTCTATGTGCCCGCCGAAGCGCCGCCGGGAACGCTGCGGTTTCGCATCTACCACGTCGGCGACCCGGTGCCGCTCTCCGAGAGCCTGCCGATGCTCGAGCACATGGGCGTGCGCGTGATGGAGGAGCGCCCCTATCGCCTCGAGCAGGAAGGGCGCGCTCCGATCTGGATTGCCGATTTCGCCCTGGCCTATGCCGCCGATCCGGAGCTGTCGCTCGATTCGGTGCGCGAGCTGTTCCAGCAGACCTTCGAAGGGATGTGGAACGGCACGATCGAGGCCGACGATTTCAACCGGCTGGTGCTGCGAGCGCGCCTGAGCGCGCGCGAGATCCTCGTGCTGCGCGCCTACGCCAAGTACCTGCGGCAGACCGGCTTCAACCTGAGCGAAGCGTATGTGCAGGCGGCGCTCGCGGCGCAGCCGGCGATCGCGCGGCTGCTGGTGGAGCTGTTCCAGCGCCGCTTCGACCCGGCACCGGTGGCCGACCGCGGCCTGCGATGCGCCGAAATCTCCGCCAGGATCGAGATCGCGCTCGATGCGGTGTCGAGCCTGGATGAGGATCGCATCCTGCGGCAGTACCTCGCCCTGATCCAGGCGAGCCTGCGCACGAACTATTTTCAGCGTGCGGCCGACGGCTCGCCGAAACCGTATCTCTCGATCAAGTTCGATCCGGCGAAAGTTCCCGGTTTGCCGGAGCCGCGGCCGAAGTTCGAGGTCTTCGTCTGCTCGCCCCGGATGGAAGGCGTGCATCTTCGTGGCGGCAAGGTCGCGCGCGGCGGCATACGCTGGTCCGACCGGATGGAGGACTTTCGCACCGAGATCCTCGGCCTGATGAAGGCGCAGATGGTGAAGAACGTCGTCATCGTGCCGGTCGGCTCCAAGGGGGGCTTCGTCGTCAAGCGTCCCCCCGCGGGCGGCGATCGCGAGGCGCTCGCAAAGGAAGGCGTCGCCTGCTATGCAACGCTATTGCGCGGGCTGCTCGACCTCACCGACAACCTGGTCGGCGGAAAAGTGGTGCCGCAACCGCATCTGGTGCGGCACGACGGTGACGATCCGTACCTGGTGGTCGCGGCGGACAAGGGCACGGCGACGTTCTCGGACATCGCAAACGCAGTCTCGCGCGAATACGGCTTCTGGCTCGACGACGCGTTCGCATCGGGTGGATCGGCGGGCTACGACCACAAGAAGATGGGCATCACCGCACGCGGGGCCTGGGAGTCGGTCAAGCGGCACTTCCGCGCGCTCGGCATCGACACCCAGACCACGGACTTCACGGTGGCCGGGGTCGGCGACATGTCGGGCGACGTGTTCGGCAACGGGATGCTGCTGTCGAAGCACATTCGCCTGGTCGCGGCGTTCGACCATCGGCACGTCTTTCTCGATCCGGCGCCGGATGCGGCGACCAGCTTCGCCGAGCGCGAGCGCCTTTTCCGCCTGCCGCGCTCGTCGTGGGCCGACTACGACGCCAAGCGGATCTCGAAAGGCGGCGGCGTCTGGTCGAGAAGCGCCAAATCGGTGCCGCTGTCGCCGGAAGCTCGCGCGGCGCTCGGCATCCAGGCCGAAGCGCTGACGCCGAACGAGTTGATCTCGGCGATCCTGCGCGCGCCGGTCGACCTGCTCTATAACGGCGGCATCGGCACCTACGTCAAGTCCAGTCGCGAATCGAACGCCGAAGTCGGCGACCGCGCGAACGATGCCATCCGGGTGAACGGCGCGCAGCTGCGCTGCAAGGTGGTGGCCGAAGGCGGCAACCTCGGTTTCACGCAGCGCGGGCGGATCGAGTACGCGCTCGCCGGCGGCCGCATCCACACCGACGCGATCGACAACTCGGCCGGCGTCGACTGCTCGGACCACGAAGTGAACATCAAGATCCTGCTCGGTGCAGTGATGCATGACGGGGAGATGACCGAGAAGCAGCGGAACAAGCTGCTCGCCGACATGACCGACGAGGTGGCCGCGCTGGTGCTGCGCGACAACACCTTCCAGACGCAGAGCCTTGCAATCGCCGGCGCGATGGCGCCCGGCTTGCTCGATGCGCAGGAACGCTTCCTGCGCTCGCTAGAGCGCAGCGGGCGACTGAACCGCGCACTGGAGTTCCTGCCGAGCGACGAAGAGATCGCCGAGCGGCGCGCCGCCAAGCGCGGGCTGACCTCGCCCGAGGCCGCCGTGCTGCTCGCCTACAGCAAGATCGCGCTCTACGACGAGCTGATCGCCTCCGACGTCCCCGAAGAGCCGACGATCGCCACCGCCATCGAACGTTATTTCCCGCAGCCGCTGCGCGAGCCGTATCGCAAGTACATCGCCGCACACCCGCTGCGCCGCGAGATCATCGCCACGCACGTCACGAACAGCATGGTCAATCGTGTCGGCAGCACCTTCGTGCACCGCATGCGCGAGGAAACCGGGGCGAGCAGCGCGGACGTGGTGCGCGCCTACATGATCGCGCGCGAAGTGTTCGGCATGGTCGAGCTGTGGCGCGCGATAGAGGCACTCGACAGCAGGGTGCCGGAGCGGGTGCAGACCGAACTGGTGATCACCTCCGGC
>DASUMM010000296.1:0-8645 GCA_036277655.1 Burkholderiales bacterium
AGTATCGCCGGCCTACGCTGGTGGTCTTTCGCGGCGTGACGCCGACGGCGTGCGGTTCCGGACAGTCGGCGATGGGGCCGTTCTACTGTCCCGGCGACGAGAAAATCTATCTCGACCTCGGATTCTTCGACGAGATGGCGCGGCGGTTTCGCGCCGGCGGCGACTTTGCGCGCGCCTACGTGATCGCGCATGAAGTCGGCCACCACGTGCAGCGACTCACCGGCGTTACCGCCAAGGTCGACGGCATGCGCTCACGCCTGCCGCGCAGCGAATACAACAAGGTGTCGGTGCGGGTGGAATTGCAGGCGGATTGCTTCGCCGGCGTATGGGCCCATCACGCCAATCGCGCGCGAGCGTTCCTCGATCCCGGCGACGTCGAAGAGGCGCTCGCCGCGGCCAACGCGATCGGCGACGATGCTCTGCAAAAACAAACCGGTGGCGTGGTGGTGCCGGATTCCTTCACGCACGGTTCTTCGGCGCAGCGCGTACGCTGGTTCCGCACCGGCTTCGAGAGCGGCAACCTGCGCGGCTGCGACACGTTTTCGGCCGCCGCGCCATAGAAGGGCGCCGAAACCGCTTATCCGGCGACCATCGCCTGGCGCCGCACCTGGGTCTCGGAGCGCGAACGGCGCCGGGCCATCAGGGAATGCAGGCGAGCGTCGATTGCATCGAGCGTGGCGCGCGCACGGTCGCGCAGCGAGGGCACGCCCGAGGTCGTGCGGTTGCGCGCCCACGCCTGGTTCCTGCGGTCGGAGAAGAGGGCGTCGGCGAAATTCTGCAATTGGCCGAGCCGGTCCCGATAGACGGAATCAGGGAGCAAGCGGCTCGCCTGCGCGCACAACTCGCGCACGCGGTGCAGGCTGCGCATGTCCTTGGCGCCCCCCTTGGTCGACTCGAAAATCGCCCGCAACTGGCGGCATGCCGATACGGCGCCGGCGAAATCCTCGCCGCGCCTGGCGCATGGCGCGCCGGACGTTTCTTCCCCCATGAAGCTCCCCTTTTCGACCGCTCCCCAACGGCCGAGCGCAGCTATCTTACCGTCGCCGCAGGGCGGCGGGCAAACCGATGGCGCGCAAAGGCTCAAACGGGTAGGCTTGGGAACGGCGGCGGCGCATGTTCGGGCGCCGATCTGGTGCCGAGGAAGGGACTCGAACCCCCACAGTGTTGCCACCGCCAGGACCTGAACCTGGTGCGTCTGCCAATTCCGCCACCTCGGCGAGGGTGCGGATTTTATGGGGGACGCGACGCTAGTGTCAAAGAAAAAACGCCTTAAATCCAAAGGGAAATACGCCACGCGGCGCGCTGCGCACAGGGTGACTGAGCGCGCGCGCAGCGTCGCGCCGGCGCTCTATCGCGGGCGAATCGATGCGCACCCCGATGGCCACGGATTTCTCGTCGCCGAAGACGCAGCGACGAGGATCTTTCTTCCCGCGACCGAAATGCGGCAGGTGCTGCACGGCGATCAGGCGGTAGCGCGCGTGATCGGCGAGGATCATCGAGGACGCCCGTCGGGAGAGATCGTCGAGGTGCTCGAGCGCGCCCACCAGCGCGTGGTCGGGCGGCTGCACGCCGAGCACGGCGTGCTGTTCCTGGTGCCGTCGGATCCTCGCATCGCGCAGGACATCATCGTGCCTCCGGGTGCCGCGGGCCGCGCGCAGGCGGGCGATGTGGCGACGGTCGATCTGGTTGCGCAACCGAATCGCCATGCGCAACCGGTCGGGCGCGTTGCCGAGGTGCTCGGGCGCGCCACCGATCCCGGCATCGAGATCGAGATCGCGCTGCGGCGATTCCACCTGCCGCACCAGTTCGATCGCGCTGCGATGGCCGAAACGCGCAAGCTGCCGGACGAGGTGCGGGCCGAGGACCGCAAGGGCCGGCGCGATCTTCGAGAGCTTCCGTTCGTCACGATCGACGGCGAAACGGCGAAGGATTTTGACGACGCGGTGTGCGCACGGCAGGAAGCCGGGGCAATTCGCCTGTGGGTGGCGATTGCCGACGTCAGCCATTATGTGCGGCATGGCAGCGCGCTCGACGCGGCAGCACGCGAGCGCGGCACGTCGGTGTACTTTCCGCGCCGGGTAATCCCGATGCTGCCGGAGAAGCTCTCGAACGGGCTTTGCTCCCTCAACCCGTCGGTGGACCGGCTCGCGGTGGCCTGCGAAATGCGAATCGCGCCGACCGGCACGGTCGAATCGTTCGAGTTCTATCCCGCCGTGATCCATTCCGTGGCGCGGCTCACCTACACCGCGGTCGGCGAAACGATCGCGCGGCGCGGCACCGACCCGAAGCTCGATGTGCTCTACGATTGCTACAAGGTGCTCGCGCGCGAGCGCTCGCGCCGTGGCGCGATCGATTTCGAGACGCTCGAGACGCGCATGGAGTTCGACGCGCGCGGCCGCATCCGCCGCATCGTGCCGGAGCAGCGAAACGACGCCCACCGGCTGATCGAGGAATGCATGCTGGCGGCGAACGTCTGCGCAGGCGCCTTCCTCGCCGAGCGCCGCCATCCCGCGCTCTATCGCGTGCACGACGTCCCGGCCGAGGAAAAGATCGTCGCGCTGCGCGAGTTCCTGGCGGAACTGGGGCTGCAGATCGGCGGCGGCGAGAAGCCGCGGCCGCGCGACTACGCGCGGCTGCTCGACAAGATTCGCGAGCGTGCGGATTTCGCTCTGCTGCAGACGATCCTGCTGCGCTCGCTCAAGCAGGCGGTGTACAGCCCGGAGAACCTCGGACATTTCGGCCTCGCGTTCGACGCCTACGTGCATTTCACGTCGCCGATCCGGCGCTACCCCGATCTGCTGGTGCATCGCGCGATCAAGGCGGCGCTCGCCGGGCGGCGCTACGAAGGCATCGACTGGCAGGCGCTCGGCCTGCATTGCTCGGAGACCGAGCGGCGCGCCGACGAGGCGAGCCGCGACGTCGAGAGCTGGCTCAAGTGCCAGTACATGCAGGAGCACGTCGGCAGCGTGTTCGAGGGGCGCGTGACCGGCGTGACCGCGTTCGGCCTCTTCGTCACGCTGGAGGAATATTTCGTCGATGGCCTGGTGCACATTTCCGAGCTCGGTCGCGATTACTTCCGGCACGACCCGGCGCGCCACCTGCTGCTTGGCGAGCGCACCGGCCGGCGCTACCGGCTCGCTGACCCGATCCGCGTGCGGCTGGTGCGCGTCGATCTGGAGCGGCGCAAGATGGACTTCGTGCCGGCCAAGGAGACGCGATGAGCCGCTCCGGCCCGCGCGAACCGCGCGTCGTCTTTGGCTTTCATGCGGTCCTCGCCCGGCTGCGGGCGGATCCGGCCTCGGTGCTCGAAGTTTTCCTCGACGAAGCGCGCAACGACGCCCGCGCGCGCGACCTCGTCGCGATCGCCGAGCGTGCGCAGGTGCGGCTGATGCGCGTGCCCGCCAAACGGCTCGATGGGTTCTACGGCGGCGGCCGCCATCAGGGCGTGGTGGCGCGCATCGAGGCGCGCAAGGCAGCGGAGGACCTGGAGGCGATCCTCGAGCCGCTCGAGCATCCATTCCTGCTCGTGCTCGACGGCGTGACCGATCCGCACAATTTGGGCGCGTGTCTGCGCGTGGCAAATGCCGCGGGCGTCCACGCGGTCGTGGCGCCGAAGGACCGGGCGGCCGGCATCACGCCGGTCGTCTCCAAAGTCGCGAGCGGCGCAGCCGAGAGCACGCCTTACCTGATGGTCACCAACCTTGCGCGCACGCTCGCCGAGCTGAAGGAACGCAACATCTGGATCGTCGGCGCTGACGAGCGCGCCGAGCAGACCCTTCATGCAGCCGACCTGCCGGAATCGATTGCCTGGGTGCTCGGCGCAGAAGGCGAGGGGATGCGGCGGCTGACTCGTGAATCCTGCGACCTCCTGGTGCGAATTCCGCTCGAAGGCGTCGTCGAGAGCCTCAACGTGTCGGTCGCCGCTGGCATCTGCCTGTTCGAATCGCTGCGGCGAAAGCACCAAAAAAAAGCCCCGGCGGGCACCGGGGCTGCTTACCACCCACGCACAGAGAGGGGGGGTGTGCGTTAGACGGGAGGTAACCTTGAGTCCTGTGCGCTCGAGCCCGTTTCCGAGCCCACCGCCAAGTCCAGGCAAACTGCATCGCCGAAGACCGTGGCGCCCAGCGCTCGCGCAAGCGCTGGATGCATGGACCGCATCCTAAAGGGCGCCTCCGGGAGGCGCTATCGCGACGCAGCGAAGTTGCTGTCGCGGATCGGCGGCGCGAAGTAAACGTATTACGACACATTTCCCCACTGCCATCGAGTAGACTACTCTTCCGCCGGAATTCGACAGGGCCGAGCGTGCAGGTGCGCTCGGGAGAGCAAGGAAACCGATGAAAGTTTTGATCGCAGACGATCATGCGGTCGTTCGCAAAGGCTTGCGGCAGATCCTCGCCGAAGAGCGCGACATCAGCGTGGTCGGTGAGGCGAAAAACGGGCACGAGACGCTGGAAATGAGCCGGCGGCTCGACTGGGACGTGGCGGTCGTCGATTACGCGATGCCCGGGCGCGGCGGCGTCGAGCTGCTGAAGGAAATCAAGCGGCACCATCCGAAGCGGCCGGTGCTCGTCCTCAGCATGTATCCGGAGGAGTGGCACGCCGTGCAGGTGCTGCGGGCGGGCGGCGCCGGTTACCTGAGCAAGGAAAGCGCGACCGAGGAGCTGACCGCGGCCATCCGCAAAGTGGCCAAAGGCGGCCGTTACGTCAGCCCGGCACTGGCGGAGAAGCTCGCCTCGGGCCTCGCGCCGGATCGCGCACGTGCGCCGCACGAGACCTTGTCGGATCGAGAGTACCGCGTGCTGTGGCTGCTCGCCTCCGGCAAGCCGATCAGCCAGATTGCGCAGGAGATGTTCCTCTCACCGAGCACCATCAGCACGTATCGCACACGCATCCTGCGCAAGCTCGGCCTCGCCAACAACGCACAACTCGTCCAGTACGCCGTACAGCATCAGCTCGTCGGCTGAGCCGTCCGTTCGCTCGCTGGCGTCGCGCTGCGCACCAGCGGCAGGTAGAGCGTGAAGGTGCTTCCCTTGCCGGGCGTGCTGTCCACCGTGATGTCGCCGCGCAGGAGCCGCACCAGCTCGCGCGTGATCGATAGCCCCAGGCCCGTGCCGCCGAATTCGCGCCGCGTGAATTCGTCGCCCTGCTGAAACGCCTGGAAGATGTGCCCCAGCTGCTCGGGCTGGATGCCGATGCCGCTGTCGGTGACGGAGAACGCGATCACTTCCGCAGCGCGGTCCAGCGCCTCCACGCCGGGGGTCCATCCGGACTTCGCCGGCGCCACCTCGAGCCGCACGCCGCCCTCGCGCGTGAACTTGAACGCATTGGCGAGCAGGTTGCGCAGCACCTGCTGCAGGCGCTGCGCGTCGGTCTGGATGACCGGTGGCAGCTCGGCGGAAATGCGCAGCGCGAAATAGAGGCCCTTCGCTTCGGCGACATGGCGGAACGTGCCCTCGATGTATCCGCGCAGCACCCGCAGCTCGAGCGGGGCGATGACGATCGATAGTCCGGCGCCCGATTCGATGCGCGCGAGGTCGAGCAGGTCGTTGATCAGCGCGAGCAGGTCCATCCCGGAATCGTGGATCGTTTGCGCAAACTTCACCTGCCGCTCGGTGAGATTGCCGCTAGCGTTCTCGGCCAGCATGCGCGCCAGGATCAGCAGGCTGTTCAGCGGCGTGCGCAACTCGTGCGACATGTTGGCGAGGAACTCCGACTTCTCGCGGCTTGCCTGCTCGGCGGCGAGCTTCGCGCGCAGCAGCTCGCTCTCGTTGCGCTTGAATTCGGTAAGGTCGCGCGTGACGTTCGAAAAGCCGATCAGCAGGCCGTCGGAATCGCGGATCGCCGTCGTGGTCACGCTCGCCCAGAACGTCGAGCCGTCCTTGCGCACGCGCCAGCCTTCGGTCTCGAGCCGGCCGGCGAGCGCCGCCTGCTCCATCGCCTTCTGCGGCAGGCCGTCCTGAACGTCCTCGGGCAGGTAGAACCGCGACACCGGCTCACCGATGATCTCGCGCGCGGTGTAGCCCTTGGTGCGCTGCGCTCCCACGTTCCAGCTCATCACGCGGCCGCGCGGGTCGAACATGTAGATGGCGTAGTCGACCACCGACTCGGTCATCAGTCGGAACCGCTGCTCGCTTTCCTGCAGGCCGTGCTCGAGCTGGATGCGTCGTGCAAGCTCCTCCTGCAGCGAAGCGTTCACCGCCTGCAGCTCGCGCGTGCGCTCGTGCACGCGCGCCTCGAGCTGATCGTAGCGCTCGCGCAGGATGCGCATCGCGTCGCGGCGTTCCTGCAGCGCGGTGCCGAGCACCAGTCCGGTCACCACCAGCGTGATCACGAACGCGAGCAGCGCTTCGAGCGAAATGAGCTGGCCGCCGGTCGCCAGCGGGCCACGGCCGTTCACGGTATGCCAGACGGCGAGCGCGCACACGCACGCGACCGCGGTGGTCACCTCGCGTTGCGTGAAGCGCAGCCCGGCCCACAGCACGAACGGCACCACGAGGTAGGGGAGCCACGCCAGTGTCTGACGCGTCGCATCCGACCCGAACACGAGCTGCGTGGTGCCGAGCGTGAGAATCGCCCCGCTGGCAGCCTCGAAGACCCGCGCTGCGCTCCAGCTTGGGCGCACGCGCGAAGCCCACGCGAGCGCGAGCGGCGTCACGATCAGGATGCCGGTCAGGTCGCCCTGCCACCACGTGAACCAGTTTGCCACCAGCTCGCTCCAGGGCAGCGCATGCGAGAGCGAGAGCGGAAGCCCGGCGATCGAGGCCGCGACGAGCGAGCTCACGGCCGCGACGACGAGAAATGTCAGGGCGTCGCTGGTGGTTTCCAGACGCTGCGCGCCCCGTTTGCGCAGCAGCGCGTAGCCGCAGATCGCTTCCAGCGTGTTGCCGGTGCCGATCAGCACCGCGGCAAGCAGGGAATGCTCGACCGTGAGGTTGGCAGCCGTGGCGCCGAGCCAGATTCCTGGCCAGACTCCCGGGCCCATCAGCAGGCATGCAGCGAGCGCGAGGCCGGAGGGCGGCCATAGCGGGCTTGCATAGCCGGGCGGGATGGCAAAGGCGAGCGACAGCTTGGCGGTGACGAAATACAGCGCCGCCAGAGCCGCAATGCGCGCTCCGGTGCCCAGGTGCTGCCGGAAAATCGCCGACGAAGCCTGCAAGAAAAAACCCCCGCGCTCCCGCGAATCGGAGCGGGAAGATGATACTTCCCGACCGGCGCAATCCGCCTCTGTCAAGGATCCGCGACAGTGCGCCGTTGATCCTTGACGCGAAGAGTCACGCTTTCTTGGATGTGTAGTCCGTTGGGAGTGCTCTATCATCGACGCCCGAGCAACCGACAAAATGCCGACCCTGCAACTCGTCAACGAACCGGACGATCGCGGCACGCTGCTGCGCGCGCTGCGTGCGTTCCGCAACGGCGATTTCTCGGTCCGTCTTGCGGCCGAGCGCGGCATCACGGGCGAGGTTGCCGGCGCCTTCAACGAGCTTGCCGAATTCCTGCAGGCAATGACGGGCGAGCTTTCGCGCGCGCAGGAAGACTTCGGGCGGCAGGGGCAGGCCGACCGGCGCCTGCGCCTTCCCGGCGCCAGCGGCGGCTGGTTGGAGGCGATCGAAGCGACCAATGGACTGCTCGATCACTCGGTGACGGTGGCGCGCGAGGTGGCGCGCATTGCAGCCGCCGTCTCGCAGGGAGACCTGAGCAAGCGCATGCGGTTGCAGATCGATGGACGGCCGCTGCGCGGCGACACGCTGCGCTTCGCCGAGGCGATTAACGCCATGGCTGACCAGATCGCTCACCTCGCCGCGCAGAACACCGAAACCGAGTGGCTGAAAGGGAACCTGGCGAAGTTCGTGCGCATGCTGCAGGCCGAGCGCGAACTTGCCGGAATGTCGCGCCGGATCCTCTCCGAGCTCGCGCCGCTTCTGGAGGCGCAGCAGGGAGTGCTCTACGTGCAGCGCGGGCAGGGGGAAGACGCGAGGCTGGAGCTTTCCGCCTCGTACGCGCTCGGGCCCGGGCAGAGCCTGCCGAAGACGCTGAAGGTCGGCGAGACGCTGGTCGGCCAGTGCGCGCAGGAAAAGAAGCGCATCCTGCTGAACGATGTGCCGCGCGCGGTGTTCGGCTCGGATTCGCCGCTCAATGTGATCATTGTTCCCGCCTTGTACGAGGGCGGCGTCAAGGCGGTGATCGAGCTGGCTTCGCTGCGCCGCTTCGGCGAGACGCAGCTCTTGTTCCTCGAGCAGCTCGCAGAGAGCATCGGCACCGCGCTGCACGCCGTCGAGGCCGAGAGCATGCTGCGCAAGCGCCAGGAGGAGCTGCAGCGCAAGAACGCGGAGCTGCAGGAAAAGGCCGAGCAGCTCGCGCTCGCCTCGCGCTACAAGTCCGAGTTCCTCGCCAACATGTCGCACGAGCTGCGCACGCCGCTGAACAGCCTGTTGATCCTGGCACGCTTGCTGGTCGACAACCCGGACGGCACGCTTGGCGCAAAGCAGCTCGAGTACGTGCGCACCATCCATGCCGCGGGGACCGATCTCCTCGAGCTGATCAACGAGATCCTCGATCTCGCCAAGATCGAGTCGGGAACCGTGGTGCTCGACATCGACGCGGTTGCGATTTCGGCGCTGCTGGAGGACGCCGAGCGCACGTTCCGC
>DASUMM010000297.1:0-8166 GCA_036277655.1 Burkholderiales bacterium
GCACCCGAGCCAGTATGCGCTGCCGGGCGGCCGCGTCGATGCAGGCGAAACCGTGGTCGAAGCGGTCTTGCGCGAAGCGCGCGAGGAGATCGGCCTGCAGCTTTCGCCCTCGGACCTGCTGGGGCGACTCGACGACTACCCTACGCGCTCCGGCTACCTGATCACGCCACTCGTGGCATGGGCGCCTGTCGGCGCGCCGCTATGCGCCAATCCGGGCGAGGTCGCGGCGATCCACTGCGTGCCGATCGGGCAACTTTCGCTTCCGGGCTCGCCGCAGTTCTTCAGCATCGCGGAAAGCGACCGCCCGGCCATCCGCTACCCGATCCTGAACACGCTGGTGCACGCACCGACCGCGGCGGTGCTGTACCAGTTCATGGAAGTCGCGGTGCATGGGCGCGCAACGCGTGTCGCGCACCTCGTTGATGATGCGGCTCGAGACGCGTGAAAGAAGCTCGTGCGGGAGCGGCGCCCAGTCGGCGGTCATGAAGTCGGTGGTCTGCACCGCGCGCAGCGCAACAACGTGCTCGTAGGTTCGACCGTCGCCCATCACACCGACCGAGCGCACCGGAAGGAACACCGCGAACGCCTGCGCGACCTGGTCGTACCATCCAGCGGCGCGCAGTTCCTCGATGAAGATCGCGTCAGCGCGTCGCAGCAGGTCCGCGTAGTCCTTCTTCACCGCGCCGAGAATCCGCACGCCGAGCCCCGGCCCCGGAAACGGATGGCGGAACACCATCTGTCGCGGTAATCCGAGCGCAAGCCCGAGCTCGCGCACTTCGTCCTTGAAGAGCTCGCGCAACGGCTCGAGCAGTTTCAGGTGCAGCGTCTCCGGCAGGCCGCCGACGTTGTGGTGCGACTTGATGCTCTGCGCTTTCTTCGTCTTCGCGCCAGCAGACTCGATCACGTCCGGGTAGATCGTACCCTGCGCGAGCCACTTCGCGTTCTTCACCTTGGCAGCTTCGCGCTGGAACACTTCCACGAAGTGCCTGCCGATGATCTTGCGCTTCTGCTCGGGGTCGGCAACGCCTTCGAGCGCGGCGTAGAAATCGGCCGACGCATCGACGTGGATCACTTTCGCGTGCAGGTGCTCGCGAAACGTGGCAAGCACTTCTTCCGCCTCGTTCAGCCGCAGCAGGCCATGGTCGACGAACACACAGGTGAGCTGCTTGCCGATCGCTCGATGGATCAGCGCCGCGGCAACCGAAGAATCGACGCCACCGGAGAGTCCAAGGATCACTTCCTCGTTTCCCACCTGCTCGCGGACCTTGGCGATTGCCTCACCGACGTAGTCGGGCATTGTCCAATCGCCGCGGCAGCCGCAGATCTCGCGCACGAAGCGGTGCAGGATCTTCGTTCCCTGCCGCGTGTGCGTGACTTCGGGGTGGAATTGCACCGCATAGAAGCGCCGCGCTTCGTCCGCCATCGCGGCGATCGGGCACGCCTCGGTCGAAGCCATGAGCGCAAATCCCGGCGGCATCGCGACCACCTTGTCGCCATGGCTCATCCAGACCTTCAGCAGGCCGTGCCCTTCGGCGTTGCGCTCATCCTCGATGCCATCGAGCAACTTCGTGTGTCCGCGCGCCCGCACCAGCGCATGGCCGAACTCGCGCACTTTGCCGGCCTCGACTTTTCCGCCGAGCTGCTGCGCCATCGTCTGCATGCCGTAGCAGATGCCGAGCACCGGCACGCCGAGCTCGAACACCGCGCGCGGCGCCGTGGCGGTCGCTTCGTCGTACGCGGAAAGGTGGCTGCCGGAAAGGATGACGCCCTTCGCGCCGTATTCGCGCACGAAGGCATCGCTCACGTCCCAGGGATGGATCTCGCAGTAGACCTTCGCCTCGCGCACGCGGCGCGCGATCAGCTGCGTGTACTGGGCGCCGAAATCGAGGATCAGGATGCGGTCGTGCATCCCGGCCCTACTCGGTGCGGTAATTCGGCGCCTCTTTGACGATCTGCACGTCGTGAACGTGCGATTCGCGCATGCCGGCCTGGGTGATCTCGACGAATTGCGCCTTGGTGCGAAGCTCTTCCAGGCTCGCGCAGCCGGTGTAGCCCATGCTCGCGCGCACCCCGCCGATCAGCTGCTGCACCACCCACACGGCGCTCCCCTTGTAGGCGACACGGCCCTCGACGCCTTCGGGCACCAGCTTCTCGACGTTCATCTCGGAATCCTGGAAATACCGGTCGGCCGCGCCGCGGCGCATTGCCGCGAGCGACCCCATGCCGCGATAGGCCTTGTACGAGCGTCCCTGGAAGAGCTCGATCTCGCCGGGCGATTCGTCGGTGCCGGCGAAGAGCGAGCCGAGCATTACCGCATGCGCGCCGGCGGCGAGCGCCTTGGCGATGTCGCCGGAGTAGCGGATGCCGCCATCGGCAATCAACGGAATGCCGTTTTTCGACAATGCCTCGGCGACGTTCTCGATCGCAGTGATCTGCGGCACGCCGACTCCCGCGACGATCCTCGTGGTGCAGATGGAGCCCGGCCCGATGCCGACTTTGACGCCGTCGGCGCCATGATCGACAAGAGCCCGCGCGCCGTCGCCAGTGCCGATGTTGCCGCCGATCACCTCCACCCCGGAGTAGGTCTTCTTGATCCAGCGCACGCGATCAAGCACGCCCTGCGCGTGCCCGTGCGCGGTGTCGACGACGATCACGTCTGCGCCGGCCTCCACCAGCGCTCCGACCCGCTCCTCGGTGCCTTCGCCGACGCCGACCGCCGCGCCGACGCGCAGCTTGCCATGCGGGTCCTTGCAGGCGTTCGGATGCTCGGTCTCCTTCAGGATGTCCTTGACGGTGACGAGGCCCATCAATTGCCAGTCGCCGTCGACCACGAGCACCCGCTCCAGGCGATGCTCGTGCATCAGGCGCATCGCCTCTTCCCGCGGCGCACCTTCCTTCACGTGCACCAGGCGCCGCTGCGGCGTCATGATCTCCTTCACCGGCTGCTCGAGGCGCGTCTCGAAGCGCAGGTCGCGGTTGGTGACGATGCCGACCACCTTGCCGCCCTTCACCACAGGAAAACCGGAGATGCGATATTGCTTCTGGAGCGCGAGCACTTCCCGCACCGTCATGTCCGGCGAGACCGTCATCGGGTCGCGTAGTACCCCCGACTCGAACCGCTTCACCTTCGCGACCTCGGCCGCCTGGGCGGCCGGCTCCAAGTTCTTGTGGATGATGCCGATGCCGCCTTCCTGCGCGATCGCAATGGCGAGGCGCGCTTCCGTGACCGTGTCCATTGCAGCGGACACGACCGGGATGTTCAGCTCGAGCTTCTTGGTAAGGCGGGTCTTCAGGGAAACTTCTCTCGGCAGGACGCGAGAGTGGGCGGGGAGGAGGAGGACGTCGTCGAAGGTCAGCGCCTTCTGAATCATCCGCATGATGTCCTTTCGCGCAAATTCCGATTATACGCGAGCAAGCGTTTGACGTCAGGAGAAAAACTGGATAGCTTGATCCTGTCCTCCAAACGCGCTCGCGTGCGTTGAAGGACGGGAGAGAGGTGAACGGATGAAGACTGCCATCGTCGGATTTTTCCTTGCGCTCGGTGTCGCTGCGACGGCGAGCGCGCAGGTTTATTGCTGGAACACCAAGGACGGCAAGCGCCAGTGCGGGGACACGCCGCCACCCGGCGTCAAGGCGAGCACGATCAGCGGGTCTTCCGCACCCTCGGCACCTCCGGCGGCCGCCACCGACTCGAAGGGCGCCGCCAAGAAAGGCAGCCCGGAGGAGGAATTCCGCAAGCGCCGGATCGAGGCGCAGAAGACGCGCGAGAAGGAGCAGCAGGCGCAGGACCAGGCCAAGGCCAAGCAGGAGAATTGCGACAGCGCGCGCGCCGCGCTGCGCACGCTGGAGAGCGGCCAGCGCATCGCACGCACCGGCACCGACGGTGAGCGCTACTACCTCGACGAGGGACAGATCGCGCAGGAAACCGAGCGCGCCCGCCAGGCGGTGCAGAAGAACTGCAACTAGCGGCCGGACGGCCGCGAACTGCGCCGCGCACGCAGCCGGCGCGCTTCCATCGGGCTCATCGAGAGCGGCCGCAGGATCTCGATCCGGTCGCCCTCCTGCACCCGGGCCTCGGGTGCGATGCGCCGCCCGAAGCGCCCCAGGTGCAGCCGCTGCAAGTCGATCCTGCCGACGCGCCGCGCGATGCCGGAAGCATCGATCGCCTCGCGCGCCGACGCTCCTTCGGCCAGTTCCACCACCAGGACGTGCTGCTCGTCTGCCAGCGCGTAGACTACTTCAACCCGCATGTCGATCGTCCAGAACAAAAAAGCGTTCCACGACTACTTCGTCGAGGAGCGTTACGAAGCCGGAATGGTCCTCGAAGGCTGGGAGGTGAAGGCCATTCGTGCCGGGCGCGTGCAGATCAGCGATGCGTACGTGATCGTGAAGGAGGGCGCCCTGTGGATGATCGGCGCGCATATCAGCCCCCTCCTCACCGCCTCGACGCACGTGAAGCCCGATCCTTTGCGCACGCGCAAGCTCCTGCTGCACGAGGCGGAGGTGAAGCGGCTGATCGGGCAGATCTCCCAGCGCGGCTACGCGCTGATCCCGCTCGACCTGCACTACACCCGCGGCCGCATCAAGGCCGCGATCGGCCTTGCGCGCGGCAAGCAGCAGCACGACAAGCGCGCGACCGAAAAGGAGCGCGAATGGCAGCGCGAGAAGCAGCGGCTGCTACGCGGGCACTGACTGCGCCGTCTGCGGCGCCGCGGATTCGGCGAGCGCAAGCCAGGTCGACACCACCGTATCCGGGTTGAGCGAGAGGCTGTCGATGCCGCGCTCCATCAGCCAGCGCGCCAGGTCGGGATGGTCCGAGGGCCCCTGGCCGCAGATGCCGACGTACTTGCCGTGCTTGCGGCAGGCACGCACCGCCAGCTCCAGCATCGCCTTCACCGCCGGGTCGCGTTCGTCGAACGCTTCGGCGACGAGACCGGAATCGCGATCGACGCCGAGCGTCAATTGCGTGAGGTCGTTGGAGCCGATCGAGAAGCCGTCGAATTGCTCGAGGAACGCCTCCGCCAGGATCGCGTTCGAGGGCACTTCGCACATCATCACGATGCGCAGGCCGTTCTCGCCGCGCTTCAGGCCGTTCGCCGCCATCAGCGCAACGACGTCCTTTGCCTCCTTGACGGTGCGGATGAACGGCACCATCACCTCGACGTTGACGAGCCCAAGCTCGTCGCGCACCCGGCGCAGCGCCTGGCACTCCATCTCGAACGAGGCGCGGAAGTCGGGCGCCAGGTAGCGCGCCGCGCCGCGAAAGCCGAGCATCGGGTTTTCCTCGTCCGGCTCGTAGCGCTCGCCGCCGACGAGCTTGCGGTATTCGTTCGACTTGAAGTCCGACAGCCGCACGATCACCGGCTTCGGCCAGAACGCTCCGGCAATCGTCGCGATCCCTTCGACCAGTTTCTCGCGGAAGAATGCGCGCGGATCGGCATAGCCGCGCGACGCACGCTCCACCGCCGCCTTCACTTCCGGCGGCAGCTGCGGATAGTCCACGCACGCCCTCGGATGAACGCAGATCTCGTTGTTGATGATGAACTCCAGCCGCGCCAGCCCGACGCCCGCGTTCGGCAGCTGCGCGAAGTTGAACGCGAGGCGCGGATTGCCGACGTTCATCGAGATCTTGAGCGGAATCTGCGGCATCTCGATGCGTTCGGAGGTCGTCACCTCGAACGGCAGCTCGCCCTCGTAGACGCTGCCGGTATCGCCTTCGGAGCACACCACCGTCACCGGCTGTCCATCCGGAAGCTTCTGCGTCGCGTCGCCGCAGCCGACCACCGCCGGGATGCCGAGCTCGCGCGCGATGATCGCGGCGTGGCAGGTGCGCCCTCCCCGGTTGGTGACGATCGCCGAAGCGAGCTTCATTACCGGCTCCCAGTTCGGGTCGGTCATGTCGGTGACGAGCACGTCGCCTTTGCGGACCACCGACATGCGCGTGGCGTCCTTGACGATGCGTACCGTGCCGGCACCGATCCGGTTGCCGATCGCGCGGCCGGTGGCGAGCACGCGGCTTTTTTTCTGCAGGCGGAAGCGTTCGCCGGCGCCCGCCTTGGCGCGCGAGCGTACGGTCTCGGGCCGCGCCTGCAGGATGTAGAGCCTGCCGTCTGTGCCGTCCTTCGCCCACTCGATGTCCATCGGGCGGCCGTAATGCGCTTCGATCGTGCAGGCGCTTTTCGCAAGCTCGAGGATCTCGGCGTCGGTCAGCGAAAAGCGGTTGCGCTCTTCTTCCGACGTGTCGATCGTGCGGGTCGAGCGGCCGGCGGACGCGGCGTCCGCAAACACCATCTTCTGCAGCTTCGAGCCGAGGCCGCGGCGCAAAATCGCCGGCCGTCCGGCGGCGAGCATCGGCTTGTGCACGTAGAACTCATCCGGATTGACCGAGCCCTGCACCACGGTCTCGCCGAGCCCCCAGGACGACGTGATGAAGACGACGTCGCGAAAGCCGGACTCGGTGTCGAGCGTGAACAACACGCCCGCGGCGCCGCGGTCGCTGCGCACCATGCGCTGCACCGCGACCGAGAGCGCGACGTCGCTGTGCTCGTAGCCGCGGTGTACGCGGTACGAGATCGCACGATCGTTGTAGAGCGATGCGTAGACCTTGCGCACCGCGTCCAGCACTTCGTCCTCACCGCGGATATTGAGGAAGGTCTCCTGCTGGCCGGCGAAGGACGCATCCGGCAGGTCTTCGGCGGTCGCCGAGGAGCGCACGGCGAAGGAGATTTCGCTCGAGGACTGCCTGGTAAGCTGTTGATAGAAAGATCGAATCTCTGAAGCCATGGCCTCCGGCAACGGCGCGGTCTCGATCCACTCGCGGATCTCGGCGCCGCACTCGGCGAGCTGCACCACATTCTCCGGGTCCAGTGTGGTGAGCCGCTCGCGGATGCGCTTCTCCAATCCTGCGCTCGCGAGGAATGCGCGATACGCACTCGCCGTCGTCGCGAAGCCATCGGGCACCTGGATCCCGGCCTGGGAAAGCGCTCCGAGCATCTCGCCGAGCGACGAATTCTTGCCGCCGACCTCGCCGAGGTCCGCCATGCGCAGCTCGCGCAGCCAGCGCACGTACGGTGCGCTTGCCTTGGCTTTTTCCATCGTGCTTTTTCTTGCTCCCGGTTTACCCTCCGCCGTATTGTATCGGCTCCGTTTCTCGCCCCCCTTGCGTTAGGTCATAGTCCGAAATGCCCCATCGACGCACCGTGTTCTTCGTCTCCGACGGCACCGGCATCACGGCGCAGACGCTCGGCCATAGCCTGCTGACCCAGTTCGAGGGCGTGCAGTTCCACCAGGTGACGCTGCCGTTCGTCGACACGGTCGGCAAGGCCGAAGAGTGCCTCGATCGCATCGAGCGCGAGGCGGCGCGCGAGAACGGTCCGCCGGTCGTCTTCTCGACGCTGGTGAACGCCGAGCTGCGCGACGTGATCCGACGCGCCAACGCGCTGGTGTTCGATTTCTTCGAGACGTTCATCGATCCGCTCGAGGCGGGCCTCGGCGTGCAATCGACGCATACGATCGGCCGCACGCACAGCGCACTCGACAAGCCGGAATACCACCGCCGGATGGATGCGATCAACTTTTCGATGGCGCACGACGATGGCGCTTCGTCGCTCGACCTGGCGCAGGCCGACGTGATCATGATCGGCGTCTCGCGCAGCGGCAAGACGCCGACGTGCCTTTACCTCGCGCTGCAGTTCGGCGTGAAGGCGGCGAACTGCCCGCTGATCCCCGAGGATTTTGCGCGCGACCGGCTGCCCGAGTCGCTGCTGCCGCACAAGTCGAAGCTCTACGGCCTGACGATCGCGCCCGAGCGGCTGCACGAGATCCGCCCGCAGCGCCGGCGCGACAGCCAGTACGCGGCGCTCGCGAACTGCCGCGAGGAGGTTCGGGCGGCCGAGGCGCTGATGCGCCGCGAGGGCATCCGCTGGATCGATTCGACGGTGAAGTCGATCGAGGAGATCGCCACCACGATCCTGCGCGAGTTCCGCATCGAGCGGCACGTGTTCTGAGGGCCGCGCCGCGCGGCCAGGCGTCGCCCTAGCCCTGCCGGTGCTTCTCGTAGAAGCAGATCGCCGCCGCCGCAGCGACGTTCAGCGACTCCACCGCGCCCGGCATGGGGATCGTCACGCGAACGTCGGCGCGCGTGGCCAGCTCGCGCCGGATCCCCTG
>DASUMM010000298.1:0-8435 GCA_036277655.1 Burkholderiales bacterium
CCCGCACTGCAGCAATCGACTAACGCCCCCCCGTGCGGACGCTTCCCTCCGACGCACCGGATCTCGCGAGGTATTCGCCGAGCCAGCGGCGTACCGCAGAGGCGTCGAAGAGCCGCCAGCGCGCGCGGGTGATCCCCGGGCCGACCTTGATCGAATGGCCGCCAAGCCGGTTGACGGCCTCGAAGCCCGCTTCGTCCGTCAGATCGTCGCCGAGAAATACCGGTTGCCGGCCGCGGAACGGTGGCTCCTCCATGAAGTCGGCGATCGCGTGGCCCTTGTCCTTGCCGCTCGGCTTGACCTCGACGACGAACTTGCCGGTCTGCAGCTCGAACGCGTCGCCGAGCGTCGCCGCGAGCGCGCGCATCTCGCGCTCGGCGAGCGGCCGCAGCGAAGGCGCGAGGCGGTAGTGCAGCGCGAGCGTTATTCCTTTGTTCTCCAGCACCAGACCCGAATGCGCGGCGGTGAGACGCACCAGTTCCGCTGCCGCACGGCCGAGCGCATCGACGGCGGGCGCATGGCGGCGGATGCTGCCGTCGGCCTTGCGGCGCTCGGTGCCGTGCTGTCCCGCTACCGGAAAGACCAGCGGCGCGAACAACCGGTCAATATCGGCGACCGAGCGGCCGCTGATCAGCGCAACCGCGGCGGCGGCGCGCTGCTGCAGGCGTCGCAGCAGCTCGAGCAGATCTTCTCTGACATGCACGCCCTGCGGACTTTGCGCGTACTCCAGCAGCGTGCCGTCGACGTCGAGGAAGAACGCCCAGCGCTCGCTGAATGGAGGCATCCGCCGGCCCGTCATGCGCGGTGCAGGTCGATCACTCTGCCGCGGCCGCGTGAGCGCGCGAGGCGCACGCGGTTACGCACGCGCGCGGCGTCGAGCAGCATCCTACCCGCCCAGCGATAGACGTTGAACTCCTGCACCAGGCTGCGCATGCTGCGCATGCGATCGCGCTGCTCGTCCGGTGGCATGGTGAGCGCCAGATGCAGCGCCGCGGCGCATTCCTGAATGTTGTACGGATTGACGATCAGCGCCTCGGCGAGCTCGCGCGAGGCGCCGGTGAACTGCGACAGTACGAGCGCGCCGCGCTCGTCGTCGTGCGCGGCGACATATTCCTTGGCGACGAGGTTCATGCCGTCGTGCAGGCTGGAGACGCAGCAGACGTCGGCCGCGCGGTAGAAGGCGTACACGCGGTCGGCGTCGTGGTGCTCGATGCGCAGCACGATCGGTTCGTAGCCGGGGCGGCAGAAGCGCGCGTTGATGCGCTGCACCGCGGCCCGCACGCGCGCATCGAGGCTCTGATACTCCTCGATGCTCGAGCGCGAAGGCGCTGCGACCTGCACGAACACGAAGCGGCCGATCCACTGCGGCTCGATCTCGAAGAGGCGCTCGATGGCGGCGAAGCGCTCGAGGATCCCCTTGGTGTAGTCGAGGCGGTCGACGCCGATGCCGAGCCGCACCTGCGGGTCGAGGCCCAGGTCGCGCAGCACCTCGGCGCGGCATTCGGCGACCGGTTTCTGCCGTGCGAGCGCCTGCGGCGGCCATTCGATCGAGATCGGGTAGCGGTGCACTTCGGTCAACCCGCCCGCGTACGAGATCGTGAACGTCTCGCGGTCGACTCGCGCCTCGAGATAGCGATCGACGGTATCGAAGAAGTTGTTGCAGTGAAACTGCGTGTGAAAGCCAAGGATCGACGAGCCGAGCATGCCCTCGAGCACTTCCTCGCGCCACGGGCAGATGCCGAAGGCCTCCGGGTTCGGCCACGGGATATGCCAGAACGCGATGACGATTGCGCGCGGCAGGCGGTCGCGGATCATGCGCGGCGCCAGCGCGAAGTGGTAGTCCTGCACCAGCACGATCGGGTTCTCGCTGCGCGCTTCCTGCTCCACCGCTTGCGCGAAGCGGCGGTTGACGGTGCGGTAATGCTCCCAGTCGGAGATGCGGAATACCGGCCGCGTGTGCGCCATGTGGCAGAGCGGCCAGAGTCCCTCGTTCGCGAAGCCGTAGTAGTAGCCGGTCTCTTCCTCCTTCGACAGCCACACCCGGCGGATCCGGTACGCCGGCTTCTCGGGCGGCACCATCACGCGGTCGCGCTCGTCGACCGTGTCGCGGTCGGCGCTTCCCGAGCCGTGCGCGATCCAGGTGCCGGAGCAGGCGCGCATCACCGGCTCGAGCGCCGTGACGAGGCCGCTCGCCGGGCGCTGTACGTCGATGCGCTCGTTGCGCCGGACGTGGATGTACGGCTCGCGGTTGGCGACGATCAGGATCTCTTCGCCCTTCAGGTCCTCGCGCAGGATCTGGCGCAGCGCTTCCGGAGTCCACGTGATCTGCGCCTCGTCGCGCATCCTTCGCTCGGCCTCGAGGTCCTGCACCAGCGCCGCGAGGTCGCGCGCGATCGGACGCAGCTCGCGCGAGTGCGGCTCGGGCGACAGCGCGCGCGACTGGCCGCGGATCAGCGCCTTGATGCCGGCGACCCAGCCGCGGAACGAGATCTCGGCGATGACCACGGTGATGAGCGCGATCACGGCGCCGATTGCGGCAAACAGGTACACGATGTACTTCTTCGTGTCGGCGCTGCGCCGCTCGATGAAGCTCATGTCGTGCACGATCAGCAGCTCGCCGAGGTTCTGCCCTTCGAGTTCCACCGCGCTGAGCGAGACGTGCAACGCGCCGACCGGCTGGCGCAGCACCTGGCCACCCTCGGGGCGCGGCGCGCCGGGCGCGTGGCAAGCGACCGAGTCCGGCAGCGTCGGCGTACGGTACACCAGCGCGCCTTTCTGGTCGCAGAACCCGAGTGCGAACAATCGCTCATCCTGCAGGATGCGCGTGAAGAACGCCTCCACGCGCTGCAGCCGCACCTTGTCGCGCGCCTTGTCGGTGAGCAGCTCGACGAGCGGCTCCTGCACCGCGTTGGCGATCAGCCTCGAGCGGATGTCCAGATCGCGCACGAACCATTTCAGCGTGAACTCGTCGACCAGCGGCACGACGCTGTAGGCAATTGCGCCGAGCGCGAGCGCAAGCGGGATCACGAAACGAAGCGAGAAGCGCAGCATGGAAAGCGGTCGAAAGCCCTCGTGCGACCGCACTAGGATGCCCGATTGCGGCGGTTTGGTCGAGCGCGATCGGCCCGTCGTCAGGCCAGGTATCCGCTGAGCAGCAGTGCGAGCAGCATCAGCATCATCCAGAGCGCCGAGGCTCCGGAAGGCCAGGTCCGCGCCAGAAGAGTCCCGGGCGCATGGTAGCGGCGCGCAAGGCTCACAACGCGGCGATGCAACGCTTCCCTGAGAACCGCCCCTCGCCTCAGCATCGCGGAGACAGTCGCCTGCGCTCGCTGCACTGCTCGCCGGCCTAGACCTCTATAGACCCAGTCGAAGTCGAGGTTCACCGAGCGCATTTCGGGTGGATAGATGCCGTTCCTCATGAGGTACGAAAACGCGAGCGCAGAAAACACGAGCAGTTGAAGCTGGGCGAGTACGTGCGAAGTCGTATACGGCACGTAATCCACGGCAGCCGGCAGGATCGCGTACAACGCCGCCGGGTAGATTCCGATGCCGATGCATAAGGCCGCCGCAAGCGCCATCGCGATCAACATCGGAAGCGGCGCTTCCTTGCACCGGATGCCCGAGTCGTGCGCAAAGAATGCGAAGAACGGAATCTTGATCCCGGCGTGATGGAAGACCCCGGCCGAGGCGAACAGCAGCACCAGCCATATCGCGTGGTGCCCTTCCTGCGCGGCCGAGGTCATGATCATTGACTTCGTCACGAATCCGCTGAACAGCGGGAACGCCGAGATCGATGCCGCCCCGACGATGCAGAACGCCGTGGTCCAGGGCATCGATTTGTACAGGCCTCCGAGGTCGGTTCCGTTGACGGTGCCGGTGCGCAACAGCACCGCCCCCATGGACATGAACAGCAACCCCTTGAACAGGATGTCGGCGAAGGCATGCGCGACAGCGCCGTTGATGCCCAGATCGGTTCCCAACCCGATTCCCACCACCATGAAGCCAAGTTGGTTGTTCAGGCTGTAGGCGAGCACACGACGCAAGTCGTTTTCGATCACGGCGTAAAAGATCGGGAACGCGGTCATCGTCGCGCCGATCCAGATCAGCATTTCGGTACCCGGGAATGCGCGGGCAAGCGCGTAGATGCCGAGCTTGGTGGTAAATGCAGACAGCGCGACGGTTCCCGTAGCGCTCGCTTCGGGGTACGCATCCTGAAGCCAGTTGTGGACCAATGGAAAGGCGCACTTGATGCCGACGGCGAGGAGAATCAGCGCACCGGCGGGCGTTGCGAGGCCGATGTAGTCGAAAGCGAGCGAACCTGTGTCGGCGTACCGCAGCGCCGCGCCCGCCGCCAGCAGCATGCCGGAGGCCAATTGCACCGCGAGATAGCGCATGCCGGCCTTGTATGCGCGATGCCCGGCTCCTCCCCACACGATCAGGGCGGCGGCGATCGCCGAAGCCTCCCAGAACACGAACAGCGTCAGCAGATCGCCGGCGAACACCGCCGCCACGGCGCTTCCGGCGTAGACGAGAGCCGCCGGCTGCTCGGCGCCATCGCGCTGGTGCCAGGCGTAGAGCGCGTTCAGAAAAGCGGCGATGCAGAAGATGTAGCCGAACGCCAGACTCAGGCGGTCCGTACGCACTACCTGCAGGGTGAAGCCGAACGCTTCCGCTTCGAGGCTGTACCCCGGCCCGATCCACAGCAACTGGGCCAGCGCGATGAGCGGCGCGAGCAGCGTCACGGCTCCGCGCGCCGCGCGAGGCACGAGAGGCAGCGCAAGGCCCGCCGCGACGAGGATCAGGCCGGCAGGAAGCTCACCGATCATAGTAGTCCTCGGGACGCATCACGATGCGCCGCAGGACCTTCGCGGCGAGCACCAGCGCCACGCAGGCGAAGAAGCCATAGAGCGCGTAGAAGCCCGGCCATCCGTCGAATCGCGTTTCCGGGTGCAGTTGCACGACCAGATCGAGCAGCGCAAGCATCGCGCCGAGGATCCACAACCCCCGGTAGAGCCTGGCGACATTTTCCGGACGGTCCAGCCAATAGTGCTTCTGCGTCGACATGTGCGTCTCTCAGGTGGCGCCGGCTAGCATGCGAGCGAGGCGCAGCGGCACGGCGCTGAAGAACGGCAGCACGATCGTTATGGCGGCCGTAAGCGTGAGCGCCGATACCATGGTCCATGGCGCCTCGCCGTGCGTAGCGTCTTCTTGCGGCGCGCGGCGGAAGAAAGCGGCATACACCACGGGCAGGAAGTACGCCGCATTGAGCAGCGTGCTGGTTGCGAGCACCGCGAGAACGGTCCAGTGGCCGGCGCCGGCCGCTCCTTGAAACATCAGCCATTTGCTGAGGAAACCTGCCGCAGGCGGTATGCCAATGAGAGAAAGCGCGCCGACCGCGAATGCCGCCATCGTCCAGGGCATGCGGCGGCCGATGCCATCGAGCTGGCTGACCTCGGTCTTGCCAGACGCGGTATAGATCGCCCCTGCCGCAAAAAAAAGAGTGATCTTGCCGAACGCGTGCGTCACGATATGCAGCGCGGCGGCGACCACCGACAGCGGCGCCAGCACGGCGACCGAAAGCACGATGTAGGAAAGCTGGCTCACGGTCGAGTATGCGAGCCGCCGCTTCAAATTGTCCGAGCGAAGAGCGACCAGCGAAGCCGCGAGGATCGTAAATGCGGCGAGATACAGCAGCCAATCAAAGCTTGCGCCCGAAGCGCCCAGGCCGAAGGTGAATACCGCCACCTTGAGCACCGCGAATACTCCCGCCTTGACTACGGCGACCGCGTGCAGCAACGCCGACACCGGCGTCGGCGCTACCATCGCCGCAGGCAGCCAGCGGTGGAACGGCATCAACGCCGCCTTGCCAATGCCCAACATGAAGAGTGCGAGCAGGATCGTCGCGTCCGTTCGAGAAAGCTTCCCGGCAAGGATGCCGCCTGGAACAAAGTCGAGCGTGCCGGCGGCGAGCCAGGTCCACACCACCGCCGGGAACAGGAACACCGTGGAGGTGAGCAGCAGCACGCCGAGATACGTCCTTCCGCCCCGGCGCGCCTCGTCGTCGCCATGGTGGGTGACGAGCGGATAAGTAGCGAACGTGAGCGCTTCGTAGAAGAACAGCAGCGTCAGCAGATTGCCGGCGAACGCGACGCCGATGGTGCTGCCCAAGGCGAGCGCGAAGCAAACGTAGAACCGGGTCTGGTGCCCTTCGTTGTTGGATCGCATGTAGCCGATGGAGTACACCGTGCTGACGATCCAGAGCGCGGAGGCAACGAGCGCGAACAGCAGCCCGAACGGTTCGACGTCGAACCGCACGGCGATTCCCGGAAACGGTTCGAGCAACGCAAGGCTTGGCCGCTCGCCCGCCAGAACGCGCGGAAGCAGCGCAAGCGCGGAAGCGAAAAGCGCCACTGCGGCAGCCAAAGTGACCGCCTCGCGCACATTCGGAGCGCGATGGCACAGCGCGATCAGGATCGCCCCGCCAAGCGGAATCGCGAGCGTCAGGGCAATTGCGAAATCGGAGCTCACGCGCCGCTCTGCCGCAGGAGGAGCCTGACCGCCTCGCCAACGAAGCCCACGTTGAAGGAGGTTTCGACGCCGAAGTAGAAGCATGCTGCAACGAGCAGCCCGGCGGGCCCGAGCATCCAGAGCGGTGGCTCGCCTTTCCGAGGTGCTTCAGGGCCCGGCTCGCGCAGATAAGCGACCTCGACGAACCGCCAGACGTACCCCAGCGCGATCAGGGACGTCGCGACGATCAGCGCCGCGAGCCACCACGATCCCCGTTCCATGCTGCCTCGCACCAGGTACCACTTGGTGACAAAACCCGCAGTTCCCGGCACGCCGATGAGACTCAGCCCGGCGAGCACGATGCCCAGTGCCGTGACCGGCATGCGCGAAGCGATTCCGGAGAGCATGGACAAACGCGTACTGCCGCAGCGAAGCGCGAGGAGCCCGACCAGAAAAAACAGCGCCCCCTTGGTTACGCCATGGTTGAAGAGGTGCGTCGTCGCGGCGGTGAGTCCGGAAGGACTCGCCAGGCTCACCCCGAGCATGATGTAGCCGACTTGCGCCACGCTCGAGTAGGCGAGCATCCGCTTCAGTTCGTCCTGGAAGAGGGCGACAAGCGACATCGAGACGATGGCGAGGATCGCCAACCCCAGCAAGAACTCCTGAAATGGCACTTCGCGCAGCCCCTCGGCATGGCGGAAGATGGAAAAGTAGAAGCGGATCAGGACGTAGATCGAGACCTTCGTCGCGGTGGCCGCCAGAAATGCAGTAACCACCGACGGCGCATGCGTGTAAGCGTTTGGCAACCACTGGTGCAGGGGGAAGAGGGCAAGCTTGAGCCCGATGCCGACCGTTACGAAAGCGACGGCGGCGATCTGCGGGCGCACCTCGTGCACTCCGGCAAGACGCTCGGCCATGTCCGCCAGGTTCAGCGTACCTGTCATGAGATAGAGCAGCCCGATGCCGATCACATAGAACGTGGCGCCGATCGTTCCCATCACCAAGTATTGATACGCCGCTGCAAGCGCGCGCCGGCTCTTGCCCAGGGCGATCAGCACATAGGTGGAAAGCGATGAGATCTCGAGGAACACGAACAGATTGAACGCGTCGCCGGTGATCGTGATGCCGAGCAGTCCGCAGAGGCAGAGGCAATACATCGCAAAGAACAGGTATTCCTGTTCCTGCGGCAGTTCGGCGGCGATGCTGACTTTCGCATACGGCATGGCGATCGCGCCGACGAGCGAAACGAGGATGAGCACGAACGCGCTGAGCGGATCGACGCGATACTCGATGCCCCAGGGGGGCGGCCAGCTGCCGATCGCATAGGAGATCGGACCGGTTTCGGCGACCTGGAGCGCGAGGGCGATGGCGATGGCGAGCGCGCTCCAGCTGGCGAGCGTGGCGATCGCCCAGGCGGCGCCGAGCCGGCGCACCAGCACGATCGCCGGCGCGCAAACCAGCGGCACGACGACCTGCAGCGCCGGCAGATGCTCCGCGATCATGATTCCTGCCGCGCGTCCTCGGCTAGGTTCGCGGCGAGGATTTCGTCCTCTTCGATCGTGTCGTAGGCCTCGCGAATGCGAACCACGATCGCCAGGCCGAGGGCCAAGGTTGCGACGCCGACCACGATGGCCGTCAGGATCAGGACGTGCGGCAGCGGGTTGGAATACACGGCGAACTGCGCGGAAACGATCGGCGCCGTTCCGCCGATCAGCTTGCCGGGAGCGATGTACAGCAGGTAGACCGAGGTCTGAAAAATGCCCAGGCCGATGAGCTTCTTCACCAGATTGCCGCGCGCAATGACGATGAACAGGCCCGCGACCATGAGGAGAATCGTGATGCCATAGGCATAGTGGCTCGCGAGGTTCATGCGTCCTCCGGGTCGCGAGCGCGGCCGGCGAACATGTAGAAGATCTTCAGCATGACGCCCG
>DASUMM010000299.1:0-4325 GCA_036277655.1 Burkholderiales bacterium
AGCAACAGCAACGCGAGCACGCACATGGAGCCAAGGAGCGCCGCCGCAAGATCCCGCCAGTCTGCGCGCGGCCGGCCAAGCCACGACATCAACGCGCGCTGGCGCTCCGGGTTGTAGCCGAGCACCACCAGATTCCACTGGTGCACGAGCGCCTCCCAGTTGTGGCGCATGCCGCGCAGCCAATCGAGCTGCGGCCGCATCATCAAGGGGAGCGCGGCTGCATTCGGAATGGCGCGGCTGAGCCCGGCGGCGAGCCGCGAGGGCACCGCGGCTGCAGTGGGATCGATGCGCACCCAGCCGCGCTGCGGCAGGTACACCTCGGTCCAGGCGTGCGCATCGGATTGGCGCAGCGTGAGGATCCCGTCCACCGGGTTGGGATCGCCGCCGAGATAACCGGTGACGACGCGTGCCGGCACGCCGGCCGCGCGCATCAGAAAGGCGAACGCGGACGAAAAGTGCTCGCAGAAGCCGGCCTGGGTCGTGAAAAGGAACTCGTCGACCGAATCGGCGCCGAGCAACGGCGGCTCGAGCGTGTAGGCGAGCTTCGCCGTGCGGAAGTACTCGATCGCCCGCTGGGCGATCTCCGCGTCGCTCGCCGAAGCGCGTCGCCACTCCCCGGCCAGCTGCCGCGCCTTTGGATTGAAGCCCTCCGGCAACCGGCGGGCACGATCCAGCGTGTAGCGGTCTTCGCGCAGCTCGGGCTGGCCGTCGGCAATGGAAAGCATCGAGTAGCGCAACCGTGTGCGCACCGGCGTGGCGGCGAGCAAATGGCCATCGGAAGAGAAGCTCGCCTGCGGCGGGCGCTCTGCGGCCGATTCGAGCGCGAGCAGCCAGGGCCGCTGGTGCGGCTCGAGCGTCACCGTGTAGCGGAACGGGGTGCCGCCGCGCGTGGGGCGGGCGGTGCGCTCGAGGAGCAGCGGTCCGGCGCGCCAGGTGCGCCCGTCGAAGTCCGTGAGCACCGGGCCGCGCCAGTAACGAAGCCGCGGCGGCGGCAGCGCTCCTTCAAACTCCGCCCGGAATGCAAGCGCATCCGATAGCGCAAGCTCGGCGATGTTTCCCGGCGACATGGTGTCGGAAAGGCCGGTCACGGCGCTCTGCGCATCCTGCGGCAGGCCCCACATCGGCCCCTGCACGCGGGGAAAGAGCAGGAACAGCACGAGCGCAGCCGGCGCCGCGTGTGCAAGCAACAGGGCCGCGGACCGGGCATTTGCCTTCCAGGCGCGCTGCGGCGCGCCGAAACCGACCAGAGTGGCGGTGAGGACGAACAGCGCGACGCACATCAGAGCCGCTTCTGCGATCCCCTGCGTGTACAGAAAGTTCGTCATCAGCAGGAAACAGCAGAGGAAGACCGCCACCGAGGCGTCGCGATGATTCCTCGTCTCGAGAAGCTTCAGCCCGGAAAAGGCGAGCAGCAGCGTGATCCCGGCCACCCGGCCGAAGATCGTGCCGTACTCCACCCAGACACCGAACACCGCCGCTGCCGCCACGACGAGCAGCAGCGATCTTCCGGGCAGTGGCGCGCCGGACGTGATCGCCAGCATGCGCCAGGCGCAAAGAGCGGCGGTGAGCAGCGTCAGCCACCATGGTGCGCGCAGCGCATGCGGGACAGCGACGATGGCGAGCGCAACGAGCAGCCCGGCAAGGTCGCGTGCCGAGACTGCGCGCGCTTCCGGAGCAAGCGGATGGGCGGCGCTCATCTGGCGTCGTGAAGTGCGAGTGCTTCGAGGCACTGTGCGCGTTTGGCGTCGCCCTGGCCGGGAGCGATCTCGGTGCCCGGGAGGCGCAAGCCGTATCGCGCGCCCGCCTGCTCCGCGGCGAGCACCCAGCCGGCGAGCACGGAAAGCCTTTCCTCGACATCGAGGCGCGGATTCGTCCGTTGCCAATCCAGCCAAAGCTCCTGCGCCGCCTCGTGCGAGAACTGCTTGGTCAGCAGTTCGTCGGATTGGGCCGCGCGCTTCCACGCGATGTGCCGGGGCGAATCGGCGGGCTGGTAGAGGCGCAGTCCGGCGAAGTCGTCGTTGCCGCCGGCTTGCACGCTTGCGCGACCGCCAGTCTCGCGCACCGCCGCTCGCGGCAACGGGCTTCTCGCCGGACGCGGATAGACGAGGCAGTGGATTTCCGGCTCGACGTAGCTCCAGGCCCGGAACAATCCGAGCGGAAAGCGCGTCTCGATCATCACGCGCCCGAGCGGCAGGCGGCCGCGCCGCTCGGCGCGAATGCCTAGCACTGCATCCGCTGCCGACCGCGCGGCCACGTCCACCACCAGCTGGACTCCGGAGGCGACATGGCGCACGAGGATCGACGGCCGATCGAACGGCGAAGGGTTGTCGATCCGCAGCAAGAATTGCGCTGCTTCGCCGGCGAACACCGGCTCGATGCGGCCGGTGCTCACTTCGAGCCGCGCGAGATTGCGCGCCGTGTGAATCATCCCCGCAAAACCGAGGCCCGCCAGCAGGAACGTCAGGCCGTAGCCAAGCGAGAGCGAATAGTTGATCGAGCCGATGAGCAGGATTGCCAGCACGCCGCCGAACATCCAGCCGAGCTGTGTGGGAACGATGTAGACGCGCCGATGCCCGAGGCGGATCCTGCCGCGCTCCGGCGGCGCGAAACCGTAGAACCAGTTGACCCAGCGCGGATCGGTGCGCAGCGCGCGCAGCATCGGCTAGCCGGTCGGACCCTCGTATTTCCAGCGGCCGCGCCAATGCGCATGGACTGCGTTCGGGTACTCCGCGCGCCCCAGGCTGCCGTTGTAGCGCCCGAGCGCGCGGAAATAGTCGCCGCGCTCGAGATTGAGGTAGTAGCGCAGGATCACGCAGCCATAGCGCAGGTTGGTGCGCAGGCTGAACAGGTTGTCGCGCGGCCGCTGGAACACCTTCGTCCAGAAAGGCATCACCTGCATGAAACCGCGCGCGCCGGCGCTCGAGACGGCGTACTTGCGGAATCCGGACTCGACCTCGATCAGGCCGAGCACCAGTTGCGGGTCGAGCCCCGCGCGAGTCGCTTCGTACTGCACCGTCTTCAGCAGCTCGATCCGCTCCTTGCGATCGGGGATGCGCTTGCGCAGCCGCTCCGACATCTCATGCACCCAGCGGTGGCCATCGCCCGGGTTGGAGAAGTTGAAGTACGGCGCCGCGCGATCGGCGATCTGTCCGGTTAGCGTGGCAAGCACCACCGGGTCGATCGGCTCGTTGCGCTGGGCGCCGGCGAAAAGGTGCAGGGGTGCAACGAGCGTTGCGAGCGCAAGCAGCCGCTTCATGCCGCGGCAAGCTGCTCGCGAAGGAACGACGCGGCCGAATCGAGCGGCAGGGAGCGCGGCTCGGCATCGCGCCGGCCCTTGTATTCGATGGTCCCGGCAGCGAGACCCCGCTCCGAAAGCACCAGTCGATGCGGGATGCCGAGCAGATCCATGTCGGCGAACAAGACGCCCGGCCGTGCGTCGCGATCCTCCAGCAGCACGTCGATGCCCTGCGCCGACAGTTGCTCGTAGAGCCGGTCGGTGGCTTCGCGAACGCCTTGGTTGCGGTGATAACCGACCGGGACGATCGAGACCGAGAACGGCGCAATCGGCTTCGGGAACACGATGCCGCGCTCGTCATGGTTCTGCTCGATCGCCGCGGCGACGATCCGCGTCACGCCGATACCGTAGCAGCCCATCAGCATGGGGCGCGAGGCGCCCTTTTCGTCGAGGAAGAGCGCCTGCATCGCTTCCGAATACTTGGTGCCGAGCTGGAAAATGTGGCCGACCTCGATGCCTCGCTGAATGCGAAGGATGCCGCGACCGTCCGGGCTCGGATCGCCCTCGACGACGTTGCGGAGGTCGGCGACCTCGGGCTCGCTCGCGTCACGCCCCCAGTTCATGCCGGCCATGTGAAAGCCCGGCTCGTTGGCGCCGCAAACGAAATCCGCAAGGGCGGCGACGCTTCGATCGGCAATCACCCGAACCTCGGAGGGCGCGCTACCCCTGGGCGGGCCGATGTATCCCGGCGGGCATCCGAGCGCGCGCACGATCTCGGCTTCGGTCGCGAAGCGAAACGGATCCAGCCCTGGCACTTTCGCGGCCTTCTGCTCGTTCAGCGCGTGGTCGCCGCGCACGAGCAGCAGCACGAACTGGTCGGCGTGCATGACGGCGATCGCTTTCACGGTGCGCTCCAACGGCAGCTTGAGCAGCGCCGCGACGTCCTCGCAGGTCGTTTTCCCCGGCGTCGCTACCTTGCGTGCGTCCTCGGCGCGAGAAGGCCTGCCTGCGGCGCTCGCCACGGCTTCGGCGAGTTCCACGTTCGCCGCGTATTCCGACTCGGGGCACCAGGCGATCGCGTCCTCGCCGG
>DASUMM010000300.1:0-2598 GCA_036277655.1 Burkholderiales bacterium
CTGCTGTCGATGGAGGAGGGTCTGTCGTTCTCGGGACACTCGGCCAAGATCAATCCCAAGATCGTGCTGGAGACGTGGGCCAAGCTGCCGCGCTACTGGGCGACCTCGCTGCGCAGCTGCCTGATCGGCTGCTGGTTGGGCATCACGCCGGGGGGCGCAACGCCCGCGTCGTTCATGAGCTATGGCGTTGCCAAGCGCATGTCGCGCGACGGCGCCAAGTTCGGCACCGGCAAGGTCGAGGGCGTGGTCGCGCCCGAGACCGCAGCGCACGCCGCCGGCACGGCGGCGCTGCTGCCGATGATCACGCTCGGCGTGCCGGGCTCGCCCACCGCCGCGGTGCTGCTGGGCGGGCTGATGATCTGGGGCCTGCAGCCCGGGCCGCTGCTGTTCGTCGAGCAGAAGGATTTCGTCTGGGGCCTGATCGCCTCGATGTACCTGGGCAACATCGCGGGGCTGATCGTGGTGCTCACCTGCGTGCCGCTGTTCGCCGCGATCCTGCGCGTCCCGTTCTCGGTGATCGCGCCGATCATCATCGTCATCTGCGCCATCGGCTCGTTCACGGTCAAGAACGCCATCTTCGACGTCTGGATGATGGTGGCCTTCGGTGTGGCCGGCTATGCGTTCAAGAAGCTCGGCTATCCGCTCGCGCCGCTGGTGCTCGCCATCGTGCTCGGCGACGCCGCCGAGTCGTCGTTCCGCCAGGCGATGCTGGTGTCGCAGGGAGAGATGTCGGTCTTCTTCTCCAAGCCGCTGGTCGGCTCGATCACCACGCTTGCGCTGGTGCTGCTTTTGCTGCCGCTTGCGACTTCGCTGATCGGCCGGCTGCGCGGACGGTAAGAAAAGGGGTCAGGACCCTTTTCCGAAGACGGAAAAGGGTGCTGACCCCTTTTTCTTCTTCAGGCGCGAAAGCGTCTCGGGGGTGAGGTTCAGGTAGGCGGCCAGCTCCTTCTTCGGGATGCGGCCGGCAAGCTCCGGGTGCTTGCGGTGAAAGCGCGCAATGCGACCTGGCGCATCGAGCAGGTGCAGCGTGATCGTGTGCGCCATCACTTCCGACATCAGCTTCATCACCTCGTACTCGAAGCGCGCCTTCAATCCGCGGTGCCGTTCGAGAAACTCCGACCATAGCGGCATCGGCAGCATCGCGGTGCGCACTTTCGTCACCGCGACGATCGAGTAGGGGACCGGCGTGCGCAGCCGCCAGGCGGCGTAGGACGTGTCCATCTCGTTCTCGGCGGCGAAGCGCAGGATCATCTCGCGGCCTTCGGGGTTCGACACCACGCGCTTCAGCATGCCGTCGAGGATGAAGATCTGCTCCATCTGCTCGTCGCCCTGGCGCACCAGGTATTCGCCCTTGGCGTGGTCTGCCGCAGTGAGCATCGGCTCCAGCTCGGCCCACTGCTCCGGGGTCATGTCCCGCAGCAGCAGATTGCGGTGCAGTTGCAGGCGCATGCTGGTGGTTTGCGGGTGCAGCGAGATCGAAGCCATGATGTCTTTCGCGGATTGTAGTTCTTCTTGACCGCAGTCAAGGGTGCGGCCGGGTGCGCATCACTATCATTTTCGCCTCTTCGCTAGGAGGTCCCGCATGGGTACCGTCGAACCCCAGGTCAGCACGCCCAATCTGCCTCTTGGCGCTGCCGAGGCGCCGGCGATGGACGGCTTCCAGCTCGTCATCGAGGCGCTGAAACTGAACGGCATCGATACGATCTACGGCCTGCCGGGCATTCCGATCACCGACCTGACGCGCCGCGCGCAGGCCGAAGGGATGCGCGTGCTTGCTTTTCGCCACGAGCAGAACGCGGGATACGCCGCGTCGATCGCCGGGTTTCTGACCCAGAAGCCGGGCATCTGCCTCACCGTGTCGGCGCCGGGATTCCTGAACGGCCTGAACGCGCTTGCGCATGCAACGACCAACTGCTTTCCGATGATCCTCATCAGCGGCTCGAGCGAGCGCGAGATCGTCGACCTCCAGCAGGGCGACTACGAGGAAATGGACCAGCTTGCGATCGCCAAGCCGCTCGCGAAAGCGGCGTTCCGCGTGCTGCATGCGGAAGATATCGGCGTCGGCATCGCGCGCGCGATCCGTGCGGCGGTCTCCGGCCGCCCGGGCGGCGTGTATCTCGACTTCCCGGCGAAGCTCTTCGCGCAGGCGATCGATGCAGCGGCGGGGAAGGGCTCCCTGATCAAGGTCGTCGACCCGGCGCCGAAGCAGATTCCGGCGCCGGAGGCGGTGAAGCGCGCCCTCGAGCTGCTGAAGAGCGCGAAGAAGCCGCTGATCATCCTCGGCAAGGGCGCCGCCTATGCGCAGTCCGATGCCGATATCCGCGCGCTCGTGGAGAAGACGGGCATTCCCTACCTGCCCATGTCGATGGCGAAGGGCCTGCTCCCGGACACCCATGAGCAGTGTGCGTCGGCTGCGCGCTCCTACGTACTGCCCGAGGCCGACGTGGTGATGCTCGTCGGCGCGCGGCTCAACTGGCTGCTCTCGCACGGCAAGGGCAAGACCTGGGGCGGGAAGGGCCACAAGGACTGGGGCGGCCAGAAGTTCATCCAGATCGATATCTCGCCGCAGGAAGCCGACAGCAACGTGCGCATCGACGC
>DASUMM010000301.1:0-10699 GCA_036277655.1 Burkholderiales bacterium
AGGCGAGTGCCATCTCGAGCGCGCTGAACACGATGTCGCGCGGGACGTTTTTCTCCCGCGCCAGGACATCGACCAGCATCACCAGTTCACGATTGCCCGTTGCCAAAGTACTTGTCGCCACGTAATCCTCACAATTCCGGCACCAGCCGTGCCCGTTCCATCGCGTCCAGTTCCAGCTCCACTCTCCGCCCGTCGACCTCGAGGGTCGCCAGGCTCCCGTTCACCCCTTCCAGCCTGCCCACAAAACGCCGCCGGCCGCTCGGGTCCGGCGTACGCATGCGCACGTCGACGCGGCTGCCGGCAAAACGGCCGAAATCCGCCGGCTTGCGTAGCGGGCGGTCGAGCCCGGGCGAGGAGACTTCCATCCGGTCGTAGTCCACGCCTTCCACCGCAAACACGCGCGACAGGTGGCGGCTCGCATCGGCGCAGTCATCGACTGTCACGCCGCCCGGCTTGTCGATGAAAATGCGCAGCAGCCGGCTGCCATTCGACCTTTGCAGGTCGACCAGCTCGAGTCCCATTCCGGCGAGGGTGGGCTCCAGGATTTCTTCCAGCGTTCGCATGCCAGGCTCGCGCACCGCACAAACAAAAAATGGGCCGAAGCCCATCCACCAAAACTGTTGAAGTTTAACCGCTTTTCGATTACCGGACAACGCTTTTGGGCGGCCGGATCGACACCAGCCGCTCCACTTCGGCATCGGTCAGCTCGACCCAGCGCCCGGGCTTCAAGTCCTTCGGCAGGCGTAGCGGACCCATGCGGATGCGAAGCAGCCGGCTTACCTGGACGCCGATCGCCTCGAAGATCCGCCGAACTTCGCGATTGCGACCTTCTGAGAGGGTCACGCGGTACCAGCGATTCGCCCCGCTGCGCTTGTCGCCGGGCTCGATGCGATCGAAATGCGCCGGACCGTCGTCCAGTTGCACGCCGGTCTGCAGACACGCGACCTCGTCCGGTGAGAGTTCACGCGACACGCGCACGGCATACTCGCGCTCCACTGCGTGCCGCGGGTGCATCAGCCGATTCGCGAGATCGCCCGAATCCGTAAGCAGCAGCAGTCCGGCGCTGTTCAGATCGAGCCGCCCGATCGAAACCCACCGCCCGCCGGCAAGCCTGGGCAGGCGCTCGAATACCGTGCGCCTGCCCTCCGGATCCCGGCGCGAAACGATCTCCCCCTCGGGCTTGTGGTAGGCAAGCACGCGCGGTCGAGCCACCTTGAAGTGTCGAAGATCGACCGCGATGCCGTCCAGGCGCAGCTCGTCGGCAGGAGTCGCCCGATCGCCGGGCTGAGCCGTGCGGCCGTTTAGCGAGATGCGCCCCGCTGCGAGCCAGGCATCGATCGTCCGGCGCGAGCCGTACCCTGCAGAGGCCAGCAGCTTCTGGATCCGCTCGGCGGGCCGATCAGTCGCCGGGGGTCGCAGCGAGAGCCGTGGGCGGCTCGTCCTGGGGTGCGTTCGGGTCTTCGTGAGGGACCTGCTGCTCAAGCGCTAGCGTCTGCGCGATTTCCTCGAGCGGCGGCAGCTCCGAGAGCGAGCGCAGGCCGAGATCGTCGAGGAAGGTCTTGGTCGTTGCATAAAGCGCCGGGCGCCCGGGCGTCTCGCGATGGCCGATGACGTCGATCCAGCCACGGTTCTCCAGTGTCTGGATGATCTGCGGCGAGACGCCGACGCCGCGAACGTCCTCGATGTCGCCGCGCGTCACTGGCTGGCGGTAGGCGATGATCGCGAGCGTCTCCAGCACCGCCCGGGAGTAGCGCGGCGGCTTTTCCGGATGCAGGCGCTCGACGAATGCCTGCATTTCCCCTCGCGTCTGGAAGCGCCACCCGCTCGCCAGCTCGACGAGCTCGACGGCTCGACCGCTCCAGTCCGAACGCAGCTCCTCCAGCAGCCGGCGCAACGTGTCGGTGCCGAGCTGGCCTTCGAACAGGCGCTTCAGGTCGGCGAGCGCGACCGGCTCGGGCGAAGCGAGCAGCGCTCCTTCGAGGATGCGTTTTGCTTCAGCCGGATCCATGGGCGAGCCTGGCGTAGATCGGCGCAAAGCTTTCCGACTGCGTGATCTCGAGCAGCGACTCCCGCGCGAGCTCGAGCAGCGCGAGCAGCGTGACGACGAGAACGGCGACGCCCCGCGAAGGATCGAACAGCTCGCAGAATTCGAGCACCCGATGCTCGCGCAGCCGTCGCAGGATGGTGCTCATATGCTCGCGTACCGAAAGCTCTTCGCGCGTTACCCGATGATGCGCAGTCAGCCGTGCGCGATACAGCAGCGCACGCCAGGCTTCCGCGAGGTCCTGCGGCCGCACGCCGGGAAGCCGCTCCAGCGCTCCCTTCTCCACCCATACCGAGATGGCGAGCACATCCCTGCCCTGCTGCGGAAGCTGGTCGAGCCTGAGCGCCGCCTGCTTCATCTTTTCGTACTCGAGCAGCCGCCGCACCAGCTCGGCACGCGGATCCTCTTCGCCCGCCTCGACCACCGGGGGCTTGGGCAGCAGCATCTTCGACTTGATCTCCATCAGGATCGCGGCCATCACCAGGTACTCGGCGGCGAGCTCGAGGTTCGTTGCGCGCATCATGTCGACGTATTCCAGGTACTGCCGGGTGAGCGGAGCCATCGGAATGTCGAGGATGTTCAGGTTCTGGCGGCGAATCAGGTAGAGCAGCAGGTCGAGCGGGCCGTGGAACGCTTCCAGCACGATCTCGAGCGCATCCGGCGGGATGTACAGATCGGCCGGCATTTCGATCACCGGCTCGCCGTAGATCCGCGCGAGCGGTGCCGAAGTTTGCGCCTCGGCGGCGTCGGACGGGTTGAGAACGGTGCTCATGCGTAGTGCAAGCCGATCGCCTCGCGCACGTCGCGCATCGTCTCGACGGCGAGCTTGCGCGCCTTGTCGCAGCCATCGGCGAGGATGTTCTTCACCAGTGTCGGATCGTCCAGGTAGACCTTGGCGCGTTCGCGCATCGGCGCCAGTTCCGCGTTCACCGCATCGATCACCGGCTGCTTGCAGTCCAGGCAACCGATGCCGGCCGTCGTGCAGCCCTTACGCACCCAGTCCTTGCGCTCCGCATCAGAATACACGAGGTGCAGCTGCCACACCGGGCAGAGATCCGGATTTCCGGGATCCGTCCGCTTCACGCGCGCCGGGTCGGTCGGCATGGTGCGGATTTTCTTCGCCACCGACTCGGGCGCCTCGCGCAGCCCGATCGCGTTGCCGTAGGACTTCGACATCTTCTGGCCGTCGAGGCCGGGCATCCTGGAAGCTTCCGTGAGGAGCGCGTCCGGCTCGACCAGGATGCGACGCCCGGTGCCTTCGATCCAGCCGTAGAGCCGCTCGCGGTCCCCGCGCGGAAGGTTCTGCTGCTCGTCGAGCACCGCCTGGGCGCGGGTCAGCGCCTCTGCGTCGCCCTGCTCGAGAAACTTCTTGCGCAGATCGTTCAGCAGCCGCGCTTTCTTGGAGCCCATCTTCTTCACCGCCGCCTTCGTTTTCTCCTCGAAGCCCGGCTCACGGCCATACAGATGGTTGAAGCGGCGCGCCACTTCGCGCGTCATTTCGACGTGCGGCACCTGGTCTTCGCCGACCGGCACGTAGCGCGACCGATAGATCAGGATGTCCGCCGCTTGCAGCAGCGGATAGCCGAGAAAGCCGTAGGTGGTCAGGTCGCGGTCGGCGAGCTTTTCCTGCTGCTCCTTGTACGTCGGCACGCGCTCGAGCCACCCGAGCGGCGTCATCATCGAAAGAAGGAGGTGCAGCTCCGCATGCTCCGGCACCTGCGACTGCGTGAAGAGCGTGGCCTGCAGGGGATCGATGCCAGCGGCGAGCCAGTCGATCACCATGTCGAGGCCGTTCTGGTGCAAGTCCCCCGGCTTTTCATAGTCGGTCGTCAGCGCGTGCCAGTCGGCGACGAAGAACAGGCACGGATATTCGGCCTGCAGCCGGGCCCAGTTCTTCAGCACGCCGTGATAGTGCCCGAGATGCAGCGCGCCCGTGGGGCGCATTCCCGACAGCACTCGCGTTTCGTACATTCTTGCTAGTGGACGAGCGTGCGGATCAACGCGCCCGACATGCCGAGCAGCGGGCCGAGCACCAGGTCGAGAACGTTCGTGAAAAGCAGCAGGATCAGCAGCGGCAGGCCCCAGGGCTCGAGCTTCGAGTACTGCCAGGCGACGCGATTGGGCAGCAGGCTCGCGAGGATGCGCCCGCCATCGAGCGGCAGGATCGGCAGCAGATTGAGGAAAAGGAAGATCAGATTGACGTAGATCCCGGCTTCGCACATCAGCCGCAACGGCACGCTGAAGAAACTGGCGGGCATCCACAACGCGATCTTGAGGAGCAGCGCCCAGCCGAGCGCCATCGCAAGGTTCGACGCAGGCCCGGCCGCCGCCACCCACAGCATGTGGCGCTTTGGCGAGCGCAGCGCCGAGTAGTTGACCGGCACGGGCTTCGCCCAGCCGAACAGAAACCGGCCTTGCGAGAGGAGCAGGATCAGCAGCGGCACGACGAGGGTGCCGAGCCAGTCGATGTGCCGCACAGGGTTCAGACTGACGCGCCCCTGCGCGTAGGCCGTCATGTCGCCAAAATGGCGCGCCACGTATCCGTGCGCAGCCTCGTGCAGCGTGATGGCGAAGAGCACGGGGATTGCATGGGTGGAGACGATCTCGACGAGATGATTGACGTCCATCGACACTTTCTTGTCGATGCGAATCTTATCAGAGCGTCGTCTCCGCACTCTCGACCGGGATCACGCCGAGACGCGCGAGCGGGCCTTTGCCGCGCCGGATCACCAGCGGTACGTCGGTGGTGAGGTCGATCACGGTAGAAGGCACGTTGCCGCACGAGCCGCCATCGATCACCAGGTCGATGTCGTGCTCGAGGGCGGTGCGAATTTCAGCGGCATCCGCCGGCGGAGCCGGATCGGTCGGCAAGGCAAGCGTCGCCGAGAGCATCGGCTCGCCGAGTTCGGCGAGCAGCGCGTGCGCAACGACATGATCAGGCACGCGCACGCCGATCGTCTTGCGGCGCGGATGAAGCAGGCGCCGCGGCGTTTCGCGCGTTGCGCGCAGAATGAAGGTGTACGCTCCGGGAGTGGCGGCCTTCAGCAGCCGGTACTGGATGTTGTCGACGATCGCATAAGTGGCGATCTCCGAGAGGTCGCGGCACATCAGCGTCAGGTGATGCTTCTCGTCGACCCCGCGCACCCGCCGCAGCCGCCCGAGCGCCTTCGCATCGCCGATCCGGCAGCCGAGCGCATAGCAGGAGTCCGTAGGATAGGCAATCAATCCGCCATTGCGCACGATTTCCGCCGCCAGGCGGATCAGCCGTCGCTGCGGGTTGACGGGGTGGATCTGGAAGTACTGGGCCACCGCTCGCTGCGCTCAGAGGAAATCGTCGATCAGCCGCGCCACGCGCTCGGGTTGGTCATGATGCAGCATGTGGCCGGCATCGGCGACGGTGACGTAGCGCAGATTGGCAAACGCGGCGCGGCGCGCTGCATATTCCTGCGCCGAAAGGCCGATGCGCTTCAGCGTCTCGGATTCGGCTGCGTCCACCCACAGCACCGGTGCCGTCACCTGCTTCCATATGGAAAGCGCTTCGTCGAGACGATACAGCGTCGCGTTCACGAGTTTGTGCGCCGGATCGCTGCGCAGGACCACGCCCTCCGGACCTTCCGCTCCCCAGTGGCCGGCAAGAAACTCCGCACGCTCGCGCGACAGGCGCGGATTGTTCCGCTGCAGGCGGTCGGCAAGCTCGGCAAAGCTTGCGTAGGGCCGCAGCTTCGGCTGCACGCGCAATTCATCCATCCAGCGCGCGTAGCGCCGCCCGGCCTGCTCCGGCTTCGTCGCCGACATGCCGAAGCCTTCCAGATTGACGAACTTCGCCACCCGGGCGGGACGCACGCCGGCATATAGGCCTGCCACGTTCGCCCCAAGGCTGTGCCCGACGAGATTGACCGGCGCATCCGGCTCGATTCGCGAAAGCATCGCGTCGAGATCGGCCATGTAGTCGGGAAACCAGTAGCAATCAGCGCCCGACCACTGGCTCAAGCCGTAGCCGCGCCAGTCCGGCGCGTAGGCATCCCAGTCCTCGCCGAGCGCATCGACCAGGAACTGGAACGATGCCGACACGTCCATCCAGCCGTGCAGCAGAAACATGCGGCGCGAGGAATCTCCGCGCCAGTGCCGGACGTGGTAGCGCAGCCCCCGGATCTCGAGGTACAGCGACTCGCTTGGCCGCATTCGCCGCTAGCGCGGCGCCATGCGGATTGCGCCGTCGAGCCGGATCGTTTCTCCGTTCAGCATCTCGTTCTCGATGATCGCGCGCGCGAGTTGCGCATATTCGGCCGGGCGCCCGAGGCGCGAAGGGAAAGGCACCTGCTTGCCGAGCGAGTCCTGCGCCTCTTTCGGCAGGCCGAGCAGCATCGGCGTCTCGAAGATCCCCGGCGCGATGGTGCAGACCCGGATCCCGTTGCGCGAAAGATCGCGCGCCACCGGCAGCGTCATGCCGACGATGCCGCCTTTGGACGCCGAGTACGCCGCCTGCCCGATCTGGCCGTCGAAGGCCGCCACCGACGCCGTATTGAGGATCACGCCGCGCTCGCCAGCCGCATTCGGCACCGCCTTCGCCATCGCGTCGGCGGCGAGCCGGATCATGTTGAACGAGCCAATGAGGTTGATGGTGACGCAGCGGGTGAACGAAGCGAGTGCGTGCGGTCCTTCCTTGCCAATCGTCTTCTCCGCAATGGCAATCCCGGCGCAGTTGACGAGCACGTGCAGGCCGCCGAGCTTCAATGCAGCTTCCACCGCCGCCTTGCCATCGGTCTCCTGCGTGACGTCGCAGCGCACGAACTTGCCGCCGATTTGCTGCGCGAATTTCTCGCCCGCCTCGGCCTGCAGGTCCGCGATGACTACCTTGCCGCCGTTTTCGGCCGCCATGCGCGCGGTTGCCGCGCCGAGCCCGGAAGCTCCGCCAGTGATGAGGAAAACGCTGTTCTTGATCTGCATGTTCGGGCTCCGTCGACGAGGGTCTTGAGGAGCGCCGATTATAATTCAGCGCTTGCTCCGGCTTTCCTTCCACCTTTCCTTCGAGGATCTGTATTCGCGTGCAGGACTTGCGCGCGTCGATGCCGCGTTTCTCGGCTTTCTCGGCGAGGCAAGCGGTGCGCTGCGCGAGCGGCTGATCGCCGCGCGGCGTGATCCCTCCGCGCTCGCGGCGAAGGAGGAATCGGATCTGCTCGTCGCGCTCTCGCCGCACGTGGACGATTTCGTCGCGCGGCTTTTTGGCATCGAGCCGGCAGTACGGGCGCTTTCCGCGCGCCACCATGCGCTCGCGCCGCTCTATTCGGTCAAGCGCCTGTTCGTTCAACGCCGCGCGCTGCACAAGGTGAAGCCGGCGGAGGCCACCGAAATCGACGTGGAGGCGCTGCTGGGAGAGTCGTTCAGCGAGCTGGCCTTCGCAAGTCGCGTGACCGAATGGCAGCAGGACGAGGCGGCGAACGCCGAGAAGCTGGAACTTGCCGCGCGCTACGCCGCCTGGGCGGCGGGAACTCCGGAAGGCCGCGCGAAACACCGCGACGGCGTGCTGTTCAAAGCGCCGCGCAAGCTCGACTACCTGCGGCTCGTTCCGGTGCGCAGCGACGATTCGCAGGGCTATACGCGGCATTCACTCGAGCACCTGCGCCGGCGCGAAGGCTTTGCGCTCACCGATCCCGGCACCGATCTGGTTGGCGCACTCGACGAAGCGCATTACTGCATCTGGTGCCACGAGCAGGGAAAGGATTCCTGCTCCAAGGGGTTGCAGGAGAAGGCGCCGGCCGGCGGCTTCCGCAAGAGCCCCTTCGGCGTTCCGCTGGCGGGCTGTCCGCTGGAAGAGAAGATCTCCGAGTTCCACATGGTGAAGACGCGCGGCGAGGTGATCGGCGCGCTGGCGATGATCGTCGTCGACAACCCGATGTGCGCCGCGACCGGGCACCGGATCTGCAACGACTGCATGAAGTCCTGCATCTACCAGAAGCAGGATCCGGTCAATATCCCGCAGGCGGAGACCCGCACGCTGAAGGACGTGCTCGAGCTGCCTTGGGGTTTCGAGATCTATTCGCTGCTGACGCGCTGGAATCCGCTCAATCTGCACCGCCCGCTGCCGCTCGCGGAGACCGGGCGCAAGGTGCTGGTCGCCGGCATCGGGCCGGCCGGGTTCACGCTCGCGCACCATTTGATGAACGACGGCCACACGGTAGTGGCGATCGACGGCCTGAAGATCGAGCCGCTTGCTGCCGAGCTTTCCGGGGTCGATGCGCTGGGGCGGCGCTCGCCTTTCCGTCCGATCCGCGACATTGGCGAGCTGCACGAGTCGCTCGATCGACGGACGATGGCCGGCTTTGGCGGCGTCGCCGAATACGGCATCACCGTGCGCTGGGACAAGAATTTCCTGAAGATCGTGCGCCTCCTCCTCGAGCGCAGAAGCGAGTTCGCCATGTTCGGCGGCGTGCGCTTCGGCGGCACCTTGACGTTGCAGGACGCGTGGTCGCTCGGCTTCGACCATGTTGCCCTCTGCGTCGGCGCGGGCGGCCCGACGGTGCTCGACATTCCGAACGGACTCGCCCGCGGCGTGCGGGCGGCTTCGGACTTCCTGATGGCGCTGCAACTGACTGGCGCGGCAAAACTGGATTCGATCGCCAACATGCAGCTGCGCCTGCCCGTCGTCGTGATCGGAGGCGGGCTGACGGCCATCGACACCGCGACCGAATCGCTCGCCTATTACCCGGTTCAGGTCGAGAAGTTTCTCGCCCGGTTTGAAGCGCTCGCGAAGGAATCCGGCGAGGATGCGATTCGTGAGGCGTGGGACGACTACGAGCGTGAAATCGCCGAAGAGTTTCTCGCGCACGCCCGCGCGATTCGCGAAGAGCGTGCGGCGGCGGCGCGCGAAGGACGTGCGCCGCGCATCGTCGAGCTGCTGCAGCACTGGGGCGGCGTCACCATCGCCTATCGGCGCCGCCTGATCGACAGCCCCTCCTACACGCTCAACCACGAGGAGGTCGACAAAGCGCTCGAGGAAGGCATCTGGTTCGCGGAGAACCTCGCCCCGGCCGGGGTGGAGGTCGATCACTACGGTGCTGCGCGTGGAATCCGGCTGCGCAATACCGCAAGCGGCATCGAGCATTGGCTGCCCGCGCATACAGTTTTCGTCGCTGCGGGAACGCAGCCGAACACGGTCCTCGCGCGCGAGCATCCGGGGCGCTTTCAGCTCGACGGCAAGTACTTCAGCGCATGCGGCATCGATGGCAATCCGGTGAAGCCGGAGCGCTCGACTTCCAAGCCGGGAACGCCGCAGGTTTTGCTTGGGCGCGAGGCGGATGGCCGATTCGTCAGCTACTTCGGCGACGTGCACCCGTCGTACTTCGGCAACGTCGTGAAGGCGATGGGATCGGCCAAGCAAGGGTATCCGCTGATTTCGCACGTTCTCGGCAACCGTGCGCCCGAGCGTGCGCTGCAGGCCGGGAATTTCTTCTCGCAGCTTGCCGATCAATTGATCGCTACCGTGCATCGTGTCGAGCGCCTCACGCCGACGATCGTCGAAGTGGTCGTCCGGGCGCCGCGCGCGGCGCGGCAGTTCCGTCCCGGCCAGTTCTATCGTTTGCAGAACTTCGAATCGCTCGCGCCGTCGGCGTCCGGCACGCGGATGCAGATGGAAGGGCTTGCGATGACGGGTGCCTGGGTCGACCGCGCGCAAGGGCTGGTTTCCGTGATCGTGCTCGAGATGGGCGGCTCGAGTGATCTGTGCGCGATGCTGCGACCGGGCGAACCGGTGATCCTGATGGGGCCGACCGGCGCTCCGACCGAGATCCACGGCGGCGAAACGGTCGTGCTCTGCGGCGGCGGACTCGGAAACGCAGTGCTCTTCTCGATCGGCGCAGCGTTTCGCGCGGCGGGATCGAAGGTCCTCTATTTCGCGGGCTACAAGAAAGTGCAGGATCGCTACCGCGTGGCGGATATCGAAAGCGCAGCGGATGTCGTCGTCTGGTGCTGCGACGAGGAACCGGGATTCAAGCCCGGCCGAGCGCAGGACCGCCATTTCGTCGGCAACATCGTGCAGGCGATGGATGCTTACGCCGAAGGTCGACTCGGGAAGCCCGAGATCCGCTTGGAGGACGCCGATCGCATCATCGCGATCGGCTCGGACCGGATGATGGCCGCCGTGGCGCGTGCGCGGCACGACCTGCTGAAGGATCACCTGAAGGCCGGCCACTTCGCGATCGGCTCGATCAACTCGCCGATGCAATGCATGATGAAGGAGATCTGCGCGCAATGCCTGCAGCCGCATCGCGACCCGCAGACCGGCGAGACGAGCTACGTCTTCTCGTGCTTCAACCAGGACCAGCCTTTGGACCGCGTCGAATGGGGCGTGCTGCACGACCGCCTGAAGCAGAATTCGCTCGCCGAGAAGCTGACCGCGAAATGGATCCGGCACTGCATGCCGGAACTGCGCAAGCAGCGCACATTCGCCTGAGCCGTCGGCAAGATTTGACATAGCGCAAGGATCCCGAGCAACGCTCTGGCACCGTCCTCCGAACGGAGGACTGGATGTTGCAAGGCTGCGCACCTTGGCCCGAGGATTACACCCGGCGCTACCGGGCGCGGGGCTATTGGGAAGGCCAATCGATCCCGGCCGCCCTTGCCGAATCCGTCGCCCGGCGGCCAGAAAAGATTGCGCTC
>DASUMM010000302.1:0-11299 GCA_036277655.1 Burkholderiales bacterium
CGTCGTTCGTCTACATGTGCGGCAAATGTCGCTTTTGCGTCTCCGGGCGTCCGGTGCTTTGCATCGAGCAGGGGAAGGCGCTGCTGACGCCGCTCGAAGGCACGCCGCGCACGCGGGACCGGGAAGGAAAACCGCTCAACATCTTCTCCGGCTGCGGCGTGATGGCGGAATACGCGGTGATGTCGGTAGAGAACGTCATCAAGATCGATCCGAAGATCTCGCTCGAAACGGCGGCGCTCGTCGGCTGCGCGGTGACGACCGGTGTCGGCGCGGTGTTCAACACGGCAAAGGTCGAACCAGGCTCCACCGTCGCGGTATTCGGTTGCGGCGGCGTGGGCCTTAACGCGATCCAGGGCGCGGCAGCCGCTGGTGCCGAGCGCGTGATTGCGATCGACACCAACCCCGCGAAACTCGAGATGGCGAAGCAGTTCGGTGCCACCGACACCCTGGTCGCTTCGAAAGACGAGGACGTTGGCAAGACGCTGAAGAAGATGACCGGCGGCGGCCCGGACTACGCGTTCGAATGCGTCGGCAGCGGCGCGCTGGCGGAAGTGGCCTACCGTGCGATCCGCCGCGGCGGCAAGGCGATCATCGTGGGCGTTGCGCGGCCGCAGGAATCGACGTCGTTCAAGCCGATGACGATGGTGTTCGAGGAAAAGACGCTGCAGGGAAGCTATTACGGCTCGTGCGTGCCGCGCATCGATTTCCCGCGCATGCTGCAGATGAGTGCCGCCGGGAAGCTGAAGTTGAAGGAGCTGATCACCAAGCGCTACACGATCGACGAGGCGCCGCAGGCGTTCGCCGATCTGGAGGCAGGCAAGAACGCCCGCGGAGTGATCGTTTTCGCGACTTGAACCTGGTTGCAGTAAGCCGCCGGCTTTCGGCGCGCGTCGCGCGGCTCGAATTCGGCTCGCCGGTCACCCACGTCTACAACCCGCTCGTATACGCCCGGGAGGCGCATGAGCGCTACCTCGAGCGATTCGGCCAGCCCCCGAAGGAAGCCGTCTTCGTCGGCATGAATCCGGGGCCGTTCGGCATGGCGCAGACGGGCGTGCCGTTCGGCGACGTGAAGATGGTGCGGGACTGGATGGGAATTTCGGTTTCCGTCAAAGGCCCGGCAGACCAGCACGCGAAGCGGCCGGTGCTCGGCTTCGATTGCCTGCGCAGCGAAGTGAGCGGCACGCGGTTGTGGGGCTGGGCGAAAGAGCGGTTCGGCACGCCCGAAGCGTTCTTCCGACGGTTCTTCGTCCTCAACTACTGCCCGCTCTGCTTCATGGAGCCTTCAGGAAAGAATTGCACGCCGGATGCGCTGCCGCGAGCAGAGCGGGAACCGCTTTTCGAGGCGTGCGACCAGGCGCTGCGCGAATCGATCGAGATCCTGAAGCCGAAGCTCGTCGTCGGCGTCGGGCAATTTGCCGCCAAGCGTGCACAGATCGCGCTCGAAGGAATGGCTGTGAAAGTCGGCTGCATCCTGCATCCGAGCCCGCAGAGCCCCAGGGCGAACAAAGGATGGGCGCAAGCCATCGAGCAGGAATTGGCTGACCTGGGCGTGCGGTTGTCTTCCGCGACCGCAAGGCGTTGAGCCCTGCTAGACCCCGTCCTCGGAGCGGTGTTTCCGGTGTTCGGCCTGGTGGCCTGCGGCTACCTCGCCGGCCGCTTTGGGATCGTCACCCAGGCCTCGAGCCACGCGCTCAATCAGTTCGTTTATGCCTTTGCGCTCCCGGCGATGCTCTTCATCGCGGTGTACCGGGGCTCGCTCGAGGAAATCCTGAGCGGCGGATTCCTGCTTGCGGTGATCGGTGCAACGCTCGCTACCGCAGCGGCCGGATTTGCGCTCTCGAAGATGGGCGGCGCCTCGTCGGCCGAAAGCACGATGCGCGCGCTGAACGCCTCCTTCGCCAATACCGGCTATCTTGGCATTCCGCTCGTCACGATCGCCTATGGGGAGCGGGCCGCGTTGCCCGCGGCGCTCGCTACGGTAGCCACGAACATTGTCTCGTTTGCTTTGGCGATCATTTGTCTCGAACTTTTCGTCAACCCGCATCGCGGCGGTGTTCGTCGTGCGCTCGGCGGCGTTGCCCGCAGCCCGCTGATCTGGCCGATTGCGATTGCCATCCTGCTTGTCGGGCTGCAGGTCAAGATCCCGTTGCCGGTGGAGCGCTTCGCATCGTTGCTGGCCGCCGCCGCCGGCCCTTGTGCACTCTTCGCCATCGGCCTTTTCGTCTCGCAGCTCTCGATCCGCGCCGGCGCCGCGGCGAGCTGGCGGAGCGCGGTGCTCAAGCTCGGCCTGCACCCGTTGCTGATGGCGCTGCTCGCGTTCCATGTCTTCCCCGTGGATCCGTTCTGGGCGAAGATCGCCGTCGTCTGCGCGAGCCTGCCGCTTGGCGCAACCGCGTTCGTCCTTGCGCAGCGCTACAAGCTGCTCGAAGCGGAAACTTCCACCGGCGCGGTGATCTCGACGACGGCGTCGGTGCTGACCGTGTCGCTCGTGATGGCGTTGCTGGGCTGAGGGCGATGAAACGACTTGCCGGCGTGCTGGTGTATCTCGCCTTTGCGATCGCACCTGCGCTCGCAGAGCTGCCCGACGCTCCCAATTGCTCGGTCGAGCAACCGCCGCCCGATGCTGGCGCGTTTGCAACGCCCGGCGGCTTTCTGCTCGTGCACCCGCGCAACGCCGCGCTTTCCGATGGCTATACCGGGTGCAAGACACTCTGGGTCGTCCATACCCCGGAGCGCATTCACCGGATGATGACGCTGTATTTCGAGCGCGGGAAACTGCGCGTTGCCCGGATCTACGACGGCCGCGGCGCGCAGGAACCGCGTGCGACGTGCTTGTGGCCGGGTCCTGCGCCGGGATGCGACGCGGTCGAATCCAATCCGCTCGCAGCGCTCAAGCTGCCGACCTGGCCGAGCATCTGCACGACGCGTCCGGAGGCGCCGCCTTGCGCGAGGGAACCGGACTGAGCGGCGCTATTTCGCCAGCCGCTTCTCCACCAGTCGCGCGAAGAAGCTCACGCCGTAAGGCAACGCAGCGTCGTTGAAGTCGTACGAGGGGTTGTGCACCTCGCACGCGCCCTCGCCGTCGCCGTTGCCGATGTTGATGTAGCAGCCGCGCACCTCGTTCAGCATGAACGAGAAGTCCTCCGACGCCATGATCAGCGCCGGGTCGCGCCGCACGCTTTCAGCGCCGACGATGTCAACGCACACGCCTGCCGCAAAGTCCGCCTCCTCGGGGTGGTTCACGGTAGGCGGGAAAATGGCGCGGAAATCGGTCTTCGCTTTCGCGCCGAGGCCCGCCGCGACCCCGTCCGCAACCCGCGCCATGTTGCGCCCGATCAGCTCCATCACTTCATTGGAGAACGCGCGCACCGTTCCGGAAATGCGAGCGGTCTGCGGAATGACGTTGTAGGCGTCCCCGCTGTGAACCTTCGTGACGGATACGACCGCCGTGTCCACCGGGCGCACGTTGCGCGACACGATGCTTTGCAGCGCCGTGATCACATGCGCTGCGACGAGCACCGAGTCGACGCCGGACTCGGGTCGTGCGCCGTGCGAGCCGCGCCCCGTGATGTCGATGTCGAAGAATGCGCCGCCGGCCATCATCGGCCCCGAGCGCACGGCGAACTTGCCGAGCGGCATCCCGGGCCGGTTGTGCATGCCAAAGATCGCGTCGCAAGGGAAGCGCTTGAAAAGCCCGTCGTCGACCATCGCCTTCGCGCCACCAATGCCTTCTTCCGCCGGCTGGAAGATGAAGTTCACCGTGCCGTCGAACTTGCGCGTCTCGGCAAGGTATCTCGCCGCGCCGAGCAGCATCGTTGTGTGGCCGTCGTGGCCGCAGGCGTGCATGCGCCCGTCGTTCGTCGAGCGGTGCGCGAATGTGTTCGCTTCCTGGATCGGCAGCGCATCCATATCCGCACGCAGGCCGACGCTGCGCTTCGAAGAACCGGCGCGCAGCACACCGACCACGCCGGTCTTGCCGATGCCGCGATGCACCTCGATGCCGAACTCGGCAAGCTTCTTCGCCACCAGGTCGGAGGTGCGCTGTTCCTCGAAGCCGAGTTCCGGATGCGCATGGATGTCGCGGCGCCAAACGGTCATCTGCTCGTGCAGTTCGGCGATGCGGGGCGGAAACGGCATGGCTTGCTTGTCGGAATGGGTCATTCGGTCACCTCGTTGGCCGCATCGTAGTGGAATCCGTGCGCTGCGTGGCGCGCGCTTTCGCCAGGTACGCCTGCGCGCTCGCCGAAAGCAGGCGCGGCAGGTGCGTATAGATGTAGCCCACCCCCTTGCCGAGCACGTCCGCCACGTTGTCGGCGGTTGCCGGTGTGCCGGAGATGCGCTTTGCCGCGGCGACGGTGGCAAACGTCTTATCGATAGCCGCTGCCACCGCGGGTGCCTTCGGGTTTCCCGGATGGCCCATCGCCTGCGACAGGTCCGACGGGCCGACGAAGAAGACGTCGATGCCTGCCACTGTAAGCAGCTGATCGAGGTTGCTTACCGCCTGCGGCTCCTCGATCTGGATGGCAATCAATGTCGCTTCGTTTGCAGCGCGCACATGCTCAGCGAGCGTGCCGTGTGCGTCATAGACAGCGGCTCGCGTGCCGGCGGCGAGTCCGCGCTTGCCGAGCGGGTGGTATTTCACCGCCTCGACAACCGCGCGTGCGTCCGCGAGAGTGTTGACGTGCGGAACCTGCACGCCCATCACACCCCGGTCGAGCACTTGCAGGATGTGCTCCGGGCTCTTCGTCACGGGACGCGCGATGGCGGTGAGTCCGCATGCTTCCGCTGCCATCGCCATCAGCTCCACGCTCTCCAGCGTCAGCGTGCCGTGCTCGCAGTCGAGCAGCACCCAGTCGAAACCGAAGGCGCCGATCATCTCGACGATCTGCGGCGAGGGGATCATCACCGAGACGCCGAACGCGGGCTCGCCGGCAGCAAGCTTCGCTTTCATCCGGTTGGTTTTCATCGCAGGCGGTCTTTCTCCTTTGTGGGCGTTGCCGGCCGCAGGCGCTCCTCGAACACCCGGATCACCTGATCCATCGCGGCGGGCTTGTCCGGGAAGGAGCGCTCCAAGCCGAGGGAGCCCGAGCGCCGGAAGAATTCTTCGGTCGCGGCAGTCATCACCGGCTCGACGCCGAGCGCACGCATCACTTCGGTCACCTGCATCATCTCGTGGTAGCGCCGTTCGTGGGCGCTGACATGGCTCATGATCCAGTTGCCGGCGACTTTCTCGAACGGATTGTCCGCCAGCAGGCTGGTCACTTCCTTCCACAGCGCTTCGCGCATTCCTGCGCGCTCTCCGGCGGCCAGGAACTCGATCAGCAGCGCTTCCAGTCCCTTGGAGAAGATGCTGCGCAGCATCTTGAACGTCGAGGCCTTTCCCACTTCCTCGCTGAAGAACGTCGCGTTCAAGCCGAGCTCGGAAGCGAGCTCGCGCGCCGACTGCCGGCCGTTCGGGCCGCCGGTCAGGATCGCCGTCGCCGCGCCGGTCACGCCGACTGCGCCGAGCAATGCGCCTTCGACGAATGCGGCGCCGCTCGGGTGCACGATGCGCTCGATCTCTTCCTTGATCGACGGCATGCTCGCGTTCAGGTCGATGTAGAACTGCCCGGGAGCGAGATGCGGCGCCGAGCGAGCCGCCGCTTGCCGGGCCGACGAAGTCGTGACCGTCGAGAAAACGAACCGGGCGCCGGAAAGCGCTGCGGGCAACGGCAGAAACTCGACCGGCGCTCCGGACGCTCGCTTCGCAAGGCGCGCGGCTCCATCGGCTTCCTCGAGCAGGATATCGTAAGCAGCGACGAGCGCGCCACGACGCGAAAGGGCTTGCGAGAACGCGGCGGCGACTTCCCCGAAACCGACAAAAGCGACGCGTTGTGCCATCGCCTCGGCGACCTACTTGCAGCCGAGCTTGCGCTCTTTCGCCCGCACCAGCGCCGTGATCGCCTCGTTCACCGGCGCGGCGACTCCGAGTTCCTTGCCGACGCGCGGGATCGAGCCGTTGATGACGTCGATCTCCGATTTGCGTCCAGCCATCAGGTCGAGGAGCACCGAGGGCCGGGCGTGCGGAATCTTGGAGCCGAAGTCGCGCACGTAAGCGACCGGATCGCTGAAGCCGAGCTTGACGCCTTTCGCGCGCGCGACCGCATACGCTTCGCTCGCGCACGCCGCGGAGACGGCCGACAGGTCGGGATCCTCCATCACTTCGCCGGTCGTACGCTCGCTCACCGCGCACGGGCCCGAATAGGCGCAATTGCAGATCAGCTTCTCCCAGACGAGCTGGTCGATGTCGTCGAACACTTTCACGCGAAAGCCCGCGCCCTGCCACAACTGCTCGACCTCCTTCAGGCGCGGCGTGATCGGCCCGCCAAACTCGCCCAGCCGCACCAGTTCCCATCCGTTGTGATGCGCATGCCCGGGCGCTTTCATCGAGGCGCCGAACCCTCCGACGACGCCGACCATCACCCGCTCGCGGCCGAGGATGCGCGCCGCAGTGTCCGGACCACCGAGTCCGTTCTGGATCGAGAGCACCGGAGTATTTGCGGCGAGCAGCGGCTTCACCGATTCCGCCGCTTGCGCGACATGCATTGCTTTCGTGGCAAGGATCACCAGGTCGCAGGCGCCGGCATCTTTCGCATCCGTGGTCGCGTGAAGCTTGACCGTGCGATCGCCGGATGCGCCCTCGAGCCGCAAACCTTTCGCGCGGATCGCGTCGATGTGCTCGCGCCAGCGGTCGATTGCCCACACTTGGTGCCCGGCACTAGCAAAGAGCGCGGCATACACCGAGCCCATGGCACCGGTTCCGACGATGGCGATCTTCACCGGTGTCTTGGAGCGAAACGCACGGCTCGTGCAGCCTAGGAAACCACTTCGAACAGCCCCGCAGCGCCCATGCCGCCGCCGATGCACATGGTGACCACGACGTGCTTCACGCCACGGCGCTTGCCTTCGATCAGCGCGTGGCCGATCAGGCGCGAGCCGGTGACGCCGTACGGATGGCCGACCGCGATCGAGCCGCCGTTCACGTTCAGGCGCTCATCGGGAATGCCGAGGCGGTCGCGGCAGTAGATCACCTGCACCGCGAACGCTTCGTTCAGCTCCCACAGGCCGACGTCGGCGATCTTCAAGCCCGTGCGCTCGAGCAGCTTCGGGATCGCGAACACCGGGCCGATGCCCATCTCGTTCGGCTCGCAACCGGCGACCGCGAATCCGCGGTAGATCCCCATCGGCTTGAGGCCCCTCTTCGCGGCGGTCTTGTCGCTCATGATGACCTGGGCGGAAGCGCCGTCGGAGAACTGGCTCGCGTTGCCGGCTGCGATGACGCCGCCTTCGATCGCCGGCTTGATCTGCGAGATGCCTTCGTAGGTCGTGTCCGGGCGGATGCCCTCGTCATGCTCGGCGGTGACTTCGCGCATCGACTCGGTATTGGTGTTCTTGTCGATCACCTTCATCTTGGTCGTGATCGGCACGATCTCGTCCTTGAATTTGCCTTCGGCGCGCGCCTTGGCTGCGCGCTGCTGGCTGGTGGCGCCGTAGCGGTCCTGCTTTTCGCGCGAGATCTCGTATTTGCGTGCGACGTATTCGGCGGTCTGCAGCATCGGCCAGTAGATCTCCGGCTTGTGGCGATGCAGCCACTCATCCTGGAAGTGGTGCTTGTTCGCTTCGTTCTGCACGAGCGAGATCGACTCGACGCCGCCGGCAATATAGATGTCGCCTTCGCCAGCAAGCACGCGCTGGCAGGCGAGCGCGACGCTCTGCAGGCCCGAGGAGCAGAAGCGGTTCACGGTCATGCCGGACACCGAGGTCGGCAGCCCGGCACGGATCGCGATCTGCCGCGCGATGTTGCCGCCGGTTGCACCTTCCGGCGTCGCGCAGCCCATGATGACGTCCTCGACCTCCTGCGGCTCGATCTTCGCGCGCTCCAGCGCCGCGTGCACCACATGACCGCCCATCTTCGCGCCGTGGGTCATGTTGAGCGCGCCGCGCCAGCTCTTGCAGAGCGGCGTGCGCGCGGTGGAAACGATCACTGCTTCGGTCATGGCATTCTTCCTCCTATCCGTTGAACTTCTTGCCTTCCTTGGCCAGTCTTACGAGCAACGGTGCAGGCTTCCACACCTCGCCCATGTATCCCTTCTGGAACTTCTCGATCGATGCGAGCACCTTCGGCAGCCCGATGGTGTCGGCGTAGATCATCGGTCCGCCGCGGTAGGGCGGAAAGCCGTAGCCGGTGAGGTACACCATGTCGATGTCGGAGGCGCGTAGCGCGATTCCTTCCTCGAGGATGTAGGCGCCTTCGTTGACGAGCGCGTAGATCAGGCGCTCGACGATCTCCTCATCCGAGATCTGCCGCGTCTTCACGCCGGTTTCCTTGCGGTAGTCGGCGATGATTTTCTCGACCTCCGGATCCGGGATCGGCTTGCGGCTGCCTGGCTCGTAGAGGTACCAGCCCTTGCCGGTCTTCTGTCCGAAGCGGCCGCGCTCGGCAATCCGGTCGGCGACTTTTGAGTAGAGAAAGTTCGGCCGCTCGACATAGCGGCGCTTGCGGATCTCCCAGCCGATGTCCAGGCCCGCCATGTCGCCCATCGCAAGCGGCCCCATCGCCATGCCCCATTTCTGCGCGGCCGCATCGACCTGCTGCGGCGAGCAGCCTTCGTCGATCAGGAACAGCGACTGCTGGCCGTACTTCTCGATCATGCGGTTGCCGATGAAGCCGTCGCAGACGCCCGAGACCACCGGCACTTTCTTGATCTGCTTTCCGAGCTTCATCGTCGTTGCAAGCACGTCCTTGGCGGTTTTCTTGCCGCGCACGACTTCGAGCAGCCGCATCACGTTCGCCGGCGAGAAGAAATGCGTGCCGATCACGTCCTGCGGGCGCTTGGTCACCGCGGCGATCTGGTCGACGTCGAGCGTGGAAGTGTTGGTGGCGAGAATCGCGCCGGGCTTGGCGGCGGCGTCGAGCTTGCGGAACATGTCCTGCTTGACGTCCATGCGCTCGAACACCGCTTCGATGATGATGTCGGCGTCCTTCACGGCCGCGTTCAGATCGAGCGAAGGGGTGATGAGGCCCATGCGCTTGTCCATGTCTTCCTGCTTCAGCCGCCCCTTGGAAACGGTCGCCGCGTAGTTCTTCTTCATCGTCGCGAGTCCGCGGTCGAGCGCTTCCTGCTTTGCTTCGACGATCGCCACCGGAATGCCGGCATTGACGAGGCTCATCGTGATGCCGCCGCCCATCGTGCCGGCGCCGATGACCGTGGCCTTCTTGATCTCGCGCGTCGGGGTGTCTTCCGGCACGTCCGGAATCTTCGTCGTCTGCCGCTCGGCGAAGAACATGTGGCGCAGCGCCTTCGACTCAGTGGTCTCGACGAGCACCGCGAAGCGCTCGCGCTCGAACTTTCGGCCCTCATCGAACGGCTTGGTGACTGCGGCTTCGGCGCAGGCGACGATCTCGAGCGGGGCCGGATAGCCGCGCGAAGCTTTCGCAACCTGGTCGCGCACTTGCGAGAAGAACGTCTTCGGGTCGCCGTCGACTTTCGCGGTGAGGTCGCGGATGCGGCGCGGACCCTTGCCTTCGGCAACGAGCTTCCTTGCGTACGCGATCGCGCTCTCCAGCAGGTCGCCGCTCGCGATCTCGTCGATCAGGCCGAGCTTCTTTCCTTCCTCGGCCGGAATCGGGTTGCCGGTCGTCATCATCTCGACCGCTTTGGCGACCGGGATGATGCGCGGCAGGCGCTGCGTGCCGCCGGAGCCCGGCAGGATGCCGAGCTTTACCTCCGGAAGCGCCAGCTGCGTCCGCGGCGCGGCGACGCGGTAATGGCAGCCGAGCGCAAGCTCCAGGCCGCCGCCCATCGCAAAGCCGCCGATTGCGGCGACGAGCGGCTTCTTCATTTCGTCCTGCGCCGAGTTGATCTCGGGAAGCGAAGGGGGCTCGAACGATTTCGGCGTGTTGAATTCGCGGATGTCGGCGCCGCCGGAAAACACCTTCGGGGAGCCCCAGATGACGACGGCTTTCACCGCGGAATCGGCGTCAGCTTTCTTCAGACTTTCCATGATGCCGGGGCGCAGCTTGCTGCCAAGGCCGTTCACCGGCGGGTTGTTCATCGTGATGACGGCGACGCCGTCGCGGACGGAATAGGAAACCGCTTCGCTCATTTGCGGGAATCTCCTGGAGGGAGCGGGCATTTTAACGCGCGACCTCCGGCGCTGGGGAACCCAGGGGCTTTAGACTCGCGCCATGACCAATCCGGTGATCGCCGAGGTGGTACGCGGGGCGCGCCTCGAGTCGCGGCACCGCGGGTCGGTCGCGGTCGTGGATGCCGCCGGCGCCGTCGTTTTCGCGCTCGGCGACACCGGCGCGCACGTGTATCCGCGCTCCGCGGTGAAGGCGTTGCAGGCGCTCGTGCTCGTCGAGTGCGGCGGGGCGGACCGTTTCGGCCTCGGGACCGAGGCGCTCGCGCTTGCCTGCGCCTCGCACGGCGGCGAGCCGGGCCACGTCCAGGGCGTCGAGGGAATGCTGAAGGCGGCGGGTCTCGATCCTTCGGCGCTCGCTTGCGGCGCCCACTGGCCCTCGCACGGTCCGTCAGCGCAGGCCTTGATGCGCGCCGGCAGGACCGCCGAGTCGCTGCACAACAACTGTTCCGGCAAGCACGCGGGGTTCCTTTGCGCCGCCCGCGCCATGGGGGGGGAGACCGCCGGCTATGCCGAACCGACGCATGCCGTCCAGCGCGAGGTGAAGGCAGTGCTCGAGAGCGTGGCCGGCATCGCCATTCCCGAGGACGCCCGTGCGACCGACGGCTGCTCGGTACCGACGTGGGCGATCCCGCTCGTCTCGCTCGCAGGCGCGTTCGCCCGCTTCGGCAGTGGTCAGGGACTGGGGCGCGAGCGCGCACGCGCGGCCGAGCGCCTGCGCTCTGCGTGCGCCGCACATCCGTGGCATGTCGCCGGTACCGGACGATTCTGCACGCGCCTCATGGAGCATTTTCGCGAGCGCGCATTCGTCAAGACCGGGGCGGAGGGCGTGTTCTGCGGAGCGCTGCCGCAGCAAGGCCTCGGCATCGCGGTCAAATGCGACGACGGCGCGGCACGCGCTGCCGAAGTCGCGATGGCCACGCTGGTCGCGCGCTATCTGCCTTTGCGTCCGGAGGACGAGACAGCGCTCGACCCGCTACGGCGGCCGATTCTGCGCAATTGGAACGGTCGCGAGGTCGGTGGGATCCTCCCGGTATTCTGATCGAACCGCCGCCACATGACGAAACGCAACGGAACCACGGTCGAAGCGAACGGCATCCTTTATGCATGGCCGCGG
>DASUMM010000303.1:0-16172 GCA_036277655.1 Burkholderiales bacterium
GCGGTCGGCATCGCCGATGCCGACCTTTCCGCCGCCGAGCCGAGGCTCGCCGAATGGCTGGCACGCGGCTGGCACGGCGAGATGGATTATATGGCGCGTCATGGCGCGCGCCGTGCGCGTCCGGCCGAGCTGCTGCAAGGAACGCTGCGCATCATCAGCTGCCGCATGGATTACTCGCCGGCCGACGCCGACGAGCGGGCAGCGCTCGCCGACCCTGCGCGCGCGTATGTCGCCCGCTATGCGCGCGGGCGCGACTATCACTCGCTGATTCGCCGGCGGCTGCAGGCGCTTTGCGACAGGATCGAGCGCGAGACCGGCTCGTTCGCGCATCGCGCGTTCGCCGATTCGGCGCCCGTGCTCGAAGTCGAGCTGGCGACGCGCGCGGGCATTGGCTGGCGCGGCAAGAACACGCTCGCTCTTTCGCGCGATGCCGGGTCATATTTCTTTCTCGGTGAAATCTACACCAGCCTGCCATTGCCGGCAGATGCTCCGGTGCAGGAGCATTGCGGCACCTGCAGCGCCTGCATCGACGTCTGTCCGACTGGCGCCATCCGCGCGCCGTATCAGCTCGATGCGCGGCGCTGCATCTCGTACCTGACGATCGAGCACAAAAGCGCGATCCCCGAAGAGTTGCGGCCACTTCTTGGCAACCGCATCTACGGCTGCGACGATTGCCAGATCTTCTGCCCGTGGAATTCGTTCGCCCGGGTCGCAGCCGAGCCCGACTTCCGCCCACGCAAAGGGCTCGACGGCGCCACGCTGGTAGAGCTTTTCGCCTGGACCGAAAGCGAGTTCGACGAGCGGCTGCGCGGCTCGGCGATCCGGCGGATCGGGCACGAGCGCTGGCTGCGCAACATCGCGGTGGCGCTCGGCAACGCGCCTACTTCGGCACAGGTGATCGAGGCGCTCGAGCGCCGCAGCAAGCACCCCTCCGCCCTGGTGCGCGAGCATGTGGCCTGGGCGCTCGAAAGGCACGAGGCTCGACAGCGGGCTCCGGCCAAGGCAACATGATTGCCGGAGAGGGGATTTCCCCTGAGGAGGAGAGCATGCGATTTTCGAAACGCAACCTTTGCGCTGCGCTCGCGGCATTCGGTCTGGCCGCGCCGGTGGTGGCGCAAGACATCAAGCTGCCTGCCACGCTGACGCTCACCGCGTACGACACCGGCTCGTCGGGCTTCAACATCGCCGTCGCCGTAGGCAAGGCGATGAAGGACAAGCACAACACCGACGTAAGGGTGCTGCCGGCCGGCAACGACGTGGCCCGTCTGGCACCACTCAAGGGCGGGCGCGCGCAGGCTTCGGCGATGGGCATCGGCACCTATTTCGCGCAGGAAGGCGTGTTCGAATTCGCCGTGAAGGAGTGGGGGCCGCAACCGCTGCGGCTGCTGCTCGCGTCGAGCGATTGCAACGCCATCTCGCTCGGCGTCGCCAAAGACACCGGCGTCAAGCAGATCAAGGACCTGAAAGGCAAGCGCGTCGGCGTCGTGGTTGGCTCGCCTGCACTCAACCAGAACGCGTTCGCGGTCCTTGCCTTTGCCGGGCTGACCAAGTCCGACGTGAAGCTCGTCGAGTTCTCGAGCTATGGCGCGATGTGGAAAGGGATCCTGAACAACGAGGTCGATGCGGCGATCGCCTCCACCATTTCGGGTCAGGCGAAGGAAGCCGAAGCCTCGCCGCGCGGGCTCCTCTATCCGCCCGTCCCGGCTGCCGACAAGAAGGGTTGGGCGCGGCTGAATGAGATCGGACCGTACTACGCGCCCCACAAGGCGACGTGCGGCATCGGCGCGACGCCGCAGAATCCGATCGAGCTGCCGAATTACCCCTACCCGATCTTCATGGCGTACGCATCGCAGCCGGCGGACCTGATGTACGGCATCGCCAAGTCGATGGTCGTCAACTACAACGCCTACAAGGATGGCGCGCCGGGCGCTGCGGGGCTGGAGCTGAAGCGCCAGAACCTGACCTGGGTCATTCCGTACCACGACGGCGCCATCCGGGCGTTCAAGGAAGCCGGCGTGTGGAAGCCCGAGCACGAGGCGCACAACCAGAAGATCCTCAAGCGCCAGGAGGCGTTGCTCGGCGCGTGGGACAAGTTCGTCAAGGCGAACCCGCCAGAAGATCGCGACGCGTTCCGCAAGGCGTGGATGGTGGTGCGCGCGAACGCGCTGCGAGCCGTCGGAATGGACCCGATCTTCTAGCGCGACTGCAAGCGCCGGCCCCGGTGGACATTCGCGATCCTCACGCCACCGGGCCGGTGGAAGCGGACGTCATTCGGGTCCGCACCCTGCGGCGCGGCTGGAGGGCGGTGTTCGCGCTGGCCACCGCGATCACGATCTTTCTCTGCATCAACCAGCAGTTCGTACTGCGGTTCTTCGTCGGCTTCACGCCGCTCAACACCGAGTACTACTACGCGCTGGTGCTGGCGATGCTGCCGTTCGTCTTCGTGCTGTTCCCGGCGAGCGCGCGCGCGCCGCTGAATCGCGTGCCCTGGTACGACGCGGCGCTCTTCGTCGCCACGGCGGCGGCTGCGTTCTACCTGATGGTGAACATTCGCAAGGCGGCGGAGCTTGGCTGGGAGTTCAGCGGCGCGCCGCGCGACATCGTCTGGGCGGGCTACGCGATGTGGATCCTGCTGATGGAGGCGCTGCGGCGCACCGGCGGATGGGGCCTCGTGCTGTCGATCCTGCCCTTCACGCTGTATCCGTTGTTCGCCGACGCCTCCTGGCTGGGGCCGCTCAAGGGCACGCAGTCCTCGCCCGAGCAGGCGAGCGCCTATCACGTGCTGTCGACCGAAAGCCTGCTCGGCATCCCGCTGCAGGCGTTCGCCGAGACGGTGATCGGTTTTCTCGTCTTCGGCACGGCGCTGATGATGACCGGCGCCGGAAAATTCTTCATCAACCTTGCGTTCGCCATCTGCGGCACGTTTCGCGGCGGCGCGGCGAAGGTCTGCATCTTCGCGAGCGCCCTGCTCGGCATGATGTCCGGCAGCATCGTCTCCAACGTGCTCACCGCTGGCACGATGACGATCCCGGTCATGAAGAAGACCGGCTTTCGTGCCTCGTATGCCGCCGCGATCGAAGCGTGCGCATCCACCGGCGCGGTGCTGGCGCCGCCGGTGATGGGCGCGACCGCGTTCGTGATGGCGCAGTTCCTCAACATGAGCTATGCGGAAGTGGCGCTCGCCGCGGCGATTCCGGCGGCGCTCTATTATTTCGGGCTCTTCATGCAGGTCGATGCGTACGCCGCGCGCCACGGCCTGCAAGGGCTTGCGCGCTCGGAACTGCCGCGAATGTCGACCACGCTGAAGGAAGGCTGGTACTACGTGTTCGTGATCGCGCTGCTCGTCTTCATGATGCTGTGGATGAAGCGCGAAAGCCATGCCCCGTTCTACGCGACGGTGCTGCTGCTCGTGCTGAACCAGCTCTTCAATGCCGAGAAGTGGACCTGGCGCACGGTGCTGCGCTTCCTCGACGTCAACGGGCGCACATTCACCGAGCTGGTGGGCATCCTGGCGGGCTGCGGACTGCTGATCGGCGCCTTCAACATGACCGGTGTCATCTCGAGCTTCGCCAACGATCTGCTGCGGCTCGCCGGGAACCAGGCGCTGCTGCTGCTGGTCGTGACTGCGCTCACGAGCCTCGTGCTCGGCCTCGGGCTGACCACCACCGCCTGCTACATCTTCCTTGCCATCCTGGTTGGCCCGGCGCTCGAGAAGGCGGGGCTCAACAAGCTCGCGGTGCACATGTTCGTCTTCTACTGGGGGATGCTGTCGTCGATCACTCCGCCGGTGGCGATCGCGTCGTTCGCCGCCGCCGGGATCGCAGGATCGCCGCCGATGAAGACCGGCTGGGAGTCGATGCGCGTCGGCTCGATCATCTACTTCATCCCGTTCTTCTTCGTGATGAATCCGGCGTTCGTGCTACAGGGCGCGTGGACCGAGGCGCTTTACCTAACGCTGACGGCCGGCATCGGCATCATCTTCATCTGCGGCGGCCTGCAGGGATACCTGCTCTTCGCCGGCGACCTGCGCGCGAGCGGTGCGCTCGAATTGCCTCTGCGCACGCTGCTGATGGTCGGTGGGCTGGTACTCGCCACTCCGGGCGGCGGCATCCTGCCGTTTTCGAACCTGGAGATGGAACTGGCGGCGCTCGCGATCCTGGCGCCTGCGCTGCTTGGCGCGATCTGGCTTGCGCGCCGCCGCGTTCCCGCTTGAGCGACTGGCACGCCGACCGGCTGGAAGGGTTCGAGGCGAAACTGCTGTCCTTTGCGGACGACTACGACGGGCCGGTCGTCTCGACGCTGGTGCGCCTGCCGCAGCGGGAAGCCCCCCGCGGCGCGGTGCTCTACGTGCACGGCTTCATTGATTACTTTTTCCAGCGCCATGCCGCAGTGCGCTTCGCGCAGGAGGGCTTTGCGTTCCATGCGCTCGACCTGCGCAAGCACGGCCGCTCGCTCGGTGCGCACCAGCATCCGTGCTTCTGCCGCGACGTCGCGGAGTACTTCGACGACTTGACGCGTGCGCTGGCAGAAATCGACGAGCCGGTGCTGCTTGCCGGGCATTCGACCGGCGGCCTGATCTGCGCCCTGTATGCGCGCGAAGGCGCACGCCGCGAGCAGGTGCGCGGCCTTTGGTTGAACAGCCCGTTTTTCGAGTTCAATGCGCACGGCCTGCGGCGCGCCAAGCTCGCGCTCGGCATCGCTCTCGGCCGGCGCTTTCCGTTTCTCGCCGACCGCCGGTCGGTGCCGCCGGCCTACGTGAAGAGCCTGCATCGCGATTTCGGCGGCGAATGGGAATTCGACCTCGCGCTGAAACCGGTGGAGGGCTTCCCGGTCTTCTTCGGCTGGCTTGCCGCGATCCGCGATGCGCATGCCAGGGTGCATGCGGGCCTCGAGCTGCAATGTCCGGTGCTGTCGATGCATTCCGACGAAGCCGACATCATCCTCGACTGGCGCGACGTGGCGCGCTGGTCGCGCACCCTCGGAGGGCGCGTCACGGTGCTGCAGTTCCCTGGCGCGCTGCACGACCTCGTCCTTTCGCGCGGCGAGGTTCGGGACGAAGTATTCCGCCAGCTGTTCGACTGGGCCGGCTCGCTCGACGCCGCATAGCAGGGCTTCCGGCACGTACGTTGCATGTCCTGGCGGCATGGGCCGTCATCTCTCCTTCTGGTCGGTCGGTGGGCGCGTAGCCCCCGGATCCCGGCTGACCGGGGACCTGCAGGTCGATGTCTGCGTTGTCGGGGCCGGCATTGCCGGGCTGACGACCGCCTACCTGCTTGCCAAAGCGGGAAAAATGGTCGCCGTGCTGGACGACGGTCCCATCGGCGGCGGCATGACGCAGATGACCTCCGGCCACCTGACGAGCATGCTGGATGACCGCTATTTCGAGGTCGAGCGCTTGCATGGCCAGCAGGGCGCCCGCCTGGCGGCCGAAAGCCACAGCGCGGCGATTGACCGCATCGAGTCGATTGCACGCGAAGAGAAGCTGGATTGCGATTTCGCGCGCGTCGACGGCTACCTGTTCCTTGCCGAAGGGGATACCCCGGACACGCTGCAGAAGGAGATCGCCGCGGCGCACCGCGCCGGTCTGCACGACGTCGTGATCCTCGAGCGAGCGCCGTTCGCTTCGTTCGACAGCGGGCCGTGCCTGCGCTTCCCGCGCCAGGCGCAGTTTCACCCGTTGAAGTATCTCGCCGGGCTCGCCAGGGCGATCGCCGCGCACGCAGGCCGCGTGATCACCGGCGCTCACGCCGATTGGATCGAGGGCGGCACGCCGGCGGTCGTCCGCTGCGGCGACCAAATGGTCGTCTCCGATGCGATCGTCGTCGCCACCAACGTGCCCGTGAACGACCGTGTGGCGATCCACACCAAGCAGGCGCCGTACATGACCTACGTGATCGGCGCGCGAATCCCTCGCGGCTCCGTTCCGGCAGTGCTCTCGTGGGATACGGGAGATCCGTATCACTACCTGCGTATCGCACCGCATGGGGATGACGACTTGCTGATCGTCGGCGGCGAGGACCACAAGAGCGGCCAGGCGGATGACACCGTCGAGCGCTTCGAGCGGCTCGAGCAGTGGACGCGGGCCCGGTTTCCGATGGTGCGAGACGTGCCGTTTCGCTGGGGCGGGCAGATCATGGAAACGGTGGACTACCTCGCCTTCAGCGGACGCAACCCCGGAGACCACGACAACGTCTTCGTGCATACCGGAGACTCCGGCATGGGGCTCACCCATGGCACGATCGGCGCGATGCTGATCTGCGACCTCCTCCTAGAGCGGGACAATCGCTGGGCGCGGCTCTACGAACCGTCGCGCAAGACGATGCGCGCTGCGCGCGACTACACCGCCGAGAACCTGAACGTTGCACGCCAGTACGCCGACTGGCTGACCGCAGGCGAAGTGGATTCGGCCGAGGACGTGCCGCAGGGCGCCGGCGCGATCGTGCGTCGCGGGCTACGCAAGATCGCCGTCTATCGCGATGAAAGCGGTGCGCTGCACGAGCACAGCGCAGTGTGCCCGCATCTTGGCTGCATGGTGCGGTGGAATCGAGCCGAACGTACCTGGGATTGCCCGTGCCACGGATCGCGCTTCGATCCGCTCGGCAAGGTGATCAACGGGCCGGCGAACCGCGACCTCGCGCCGGCCGAGCGCTCGGACGATCAGCGCGCCGCCTGACGCGCACCCGTCCTCGCTCCTTTGCTGCGAAGCGCGCTCCCTTTTGGGCGAGCAGCTCGCGCAGGATGGAACGGTGGCAGCGCGATTCGTCCTCGCAATAGCATCCAACCGAGAAATCGGCTCGATGCGAAAGTGCTGCGAGAAGATCGAGCGCGCGGCTGGCATCCGCGGATGCCATCTCGGAGCGATACTTGCGGGCAAACTTCCCCCATTGCGACTGCGACGTAGCTTCCAGTCCGAGCTTCATGGTGGGGAGGCTCGGCGCCAGGTTGGGAAACCAGACGTCGTACCAGTTGTCCTTGGCGAACCGCGCCTTGGCCACGCCGCGCGGCGGCCGCCGAACGGTGCCGATGCGCGTTCCTTCGCCAGCCTGCCGCGCGGTCCCCAGCCGGAGGACGCGTACCGCCACTCTCAGGCGAAGGCCACCGCGCGGGAAGTTGCCACCGGCGCTTCGCGACGCTCTTCTTCCATGCGCTTTGCGAGCGTGCGGCGGAAATGCGCAAGCGGAGCATCCGAAACGATCGCGTGCATCTTGAAGTCGGGATCGTCATCGAGCATCTGCTGCTGCCCTTCGATGATGAACTTGTCCTCGAGGAATCCCTGGACCATGCTGTCGTGCAGCGAAAGCGCGATCGTCGAATCCTCGAGATCGTAGTCGTGCAGGTAGTTCCAGAAGAAATGCGTCGTGCGGCGCGTCTCCGGCGTGAAGAACTGGCAATTGCGGTACTGCTTCGCGCCTTCCATGTTGCCTTTCTCCAGCCCCTGGCCTGCCGGGCCGAACAACGACTCGAGGAAGAAGATGCCGGGCACGTGCATGCGGCCGATGTTGCGCCGATCGACGAACGGCACGTCGCGCACCACTTTCCTGTGGAACGGCGGGCAGGGCGCGTTCATGTGCCAGCGCTCGACGCGGAATCCATCCTCCAGCCGCTCGATCGCGAGCGGCTTGCTCTTGTACGCATACTCCTCGCTGCCGCCGAGCGTCTTCGTGTGGACGAACGCGAGGTGGGCGAAATCCGAAAGATTGTCGACGATCAGCAGATAGTTGGCGTCGTAGTGCATGTAGTCGGCAATTCCGCGCCACGCGGGGTGGGCGAGATACGGAATGTCGAGGATCTGCGATTCGTCGGCTTTCGCCGGATCGCCCATCCAGATCCAGACCAGATGCTGGCGCTCGAGCACCGGATACGCGCGCACGCCAAGACCCTTCGGGATGTTGTCCTGCCCGGGGATCTGGATGCACTTGCCGGTCGGGTCGAACTTCAGCCCGTGGTACATGCAGCGAATGTCGTCGCCTTCGAGCCGGCCGTTGGAGAGCTTCGCGCCGCGGTGGCAGCAGCGGTTGTCCAAGGCGACGACGCGCCCGCTGTCGCCCTTGTAGAGCAGCACCGGTTTTTCCAGGATCGTGCGCGCGAGCAGCTTGCCGTCGATCAGTTCGTGATCCCAGGCCGCGACGTACCAGGTGTTGCTCAGGAAGCCTTGCGTCTCCGGTCCCATCTACGATCCTCCTAGTGCAGCAGCGAGTTTACGCCAGCAGTTTTCGCCTCGGCTGTCCTGCGCGTCGGCGGGACGAGAAACAGCGTGACCACCGTCGCCGCCGCCCACAGGCTGTAAGCAAGCGTAAACACCCATTCGGGGGCGTTGTAGTAGAGCGCGCGATGGACCCAGCGTGCGACGAAGGATTCCGGCCGCACCCCGCCGCGCAGCAAATCCTCCCAGACGGTCAGCGGGCAGGCATATCCGAGAACCGCTTCAGCCGCCACGAACGCAATCGCGCCGACGTGCGCAAGGCGAAACCAGGGATTGCGAACCCAGCGCCAGCCTCTCGCCGCGCCGAGCCACACGGCGACGAGTCCGCCGACGATGAACGCGGCGATCGCAAAGTGGAGAACGAGCAAGGCGTCGGCGACGAGTGGTTGCACTACTGCGGCCACCATCGGAATACGAACGTGGCCGCTACCCCTTTTCCTGCGGCCTGCGCGCGTCGGCGATCCATTCGCTCCACGACCCGGCGTAGAGCCGCGAGCCGGGAAGGCCGGCGATTTCCATTGCGAGCGCGTTGTGGCAGGCCGAGACGCCCGAGCCGCAGTAGTTCACGACCTCGTCCGGTTTACGATCGCCGAGAACCGCGAGAAATTCCTTCCTGAGTTCTTCCGGCGCCTTGAACGTCCCGGCAGCCGAAAGATTTTCGTTGTTGAACCGGTTGAGCGCGCCGGGAATGCGGCCGGCGACCGGGTCGATCGGCTCGGACTGGCCGTGATAGCGTTGCGGCGAGCGTGCGTCGAGCAGGACTTCCCTCCCAAGGCTCGCATGCACCGAGTGGACGTCGGCGCTCATCGAGGCGCGCATTTTCGCGGGATACGCCGTCGCTTCGAAGCGAGGCACATCGCTCGTGACCGGGCGGCCTTCCTTCCTCCACTTGGCCAGGCCGCCGTCGAGCACCGCCACGGAGTCATGTCCGATCCAGCGCAGCATCCACCACAGCCGTGCGGCGAGCGCGCCGTTTCCCTGGTCGTAGCAGACGACCGTATCGGAGGGCTTGAGGCCCTGCCTGCCGAGCCACGACGCGAAACTCGCCGGGTCGGGCAGCGGGTGACGTCCGTTGTTGCCGTTCTTCGGCGCCGAGAGATCGCGATCGAGATGCGCGAACAGCGCGCCCGGGATATGCGCCTTGTCGTATTCCTGTGCACCCCAGTCCGGCTTCGACAGGTCGTGCCGGCAGTCGAAGACCCGCCATTGCGGGTGGCGCGCAAGCTCTTCGGTGGTAACGAGCGGGCTCAAGGCTTCATCCGCGCTTGCAGCCACTCGTGGAAATGCACTTCGGCATCTTCCATCGGCGACTGGTACGGGCCGGCGTCGTCCAGCCCTTGCCGATAGAGCGCGCGACGGCCACGATCCATGCGCAGGCACAGTTGCGTGTCCTCCGCCGCCGTCTCGAGGTACGCCGCCTGCTGCGCCTCGACGAACTCGCGCTCGAAAAGCGCAATCTCTTCCGGGTAGTAGAACTCGACCACATTGCGGGTGCGATCCGCCTCGAGCGGAAGCAGGTACGAGACGACCAGCACGTTCGGGTACCACTCGAGCATCAGGCCGGGAAAGTACGCCATCCACAATGCGCCGTATTTCGGCGCGCGCCCGTCGAGCGCTTTCACACACGCTGCATGCCAGCGCCGGTAGGCGGGCGTGCCCGGGCGCGCCAGCGCATTCTTTGCGCCGACGATCTGCACCGACCATTCCTTTCCGAACGCATAGTCGACTACGTCGCAATCCGCGAAATTGCCAAGGCCCGGGTGATACGGATCGACGTGATAGAGCTCGAGATACACCTCGAGGAATGTCTTCCAGTTGCAGCCGACCTCATCGATCACGACGCGATCGAGCACGTAGCCGGAGAAATCGAAATCGCCGGCGACCGGCAGCCCGGCAAGGTCCGCGTGCGGGTCGCCCGCGCCTGCGAAAAGCAGGCCATGCCAGTTGCGCAACGGAGTGGCAGCGAGCTTCACGCACGGATTCTCGGCGAAGTGCGGCGCGCCGAGCAGATGGCCGTGCAGGTCGTAGGTCCAGCGGTGCAACGGGCAGACGATGGCTTCGACATGCCCTGCGCCCTCGAGAAGGATCGCCTGGCGGTGCCGGCAGACGTTCGAGAGGAGTTCGATCCCCGAAGCGTTGCGCACCAGCACCTTCGCATCGTCCATCCAGGTAAGCACGCGGTAGTCGCCGACGTTCGCCAGCATGCACTCGTGCCCGACATACTGCGGTGCTGCGTCGAACAGCTTCTTCTCGCGTGCGAATACGGCCGGGTCGAAATACCAGGCCACCGGCAACTGGCATTTCGCCGGCGACATTTCTTGCGGTGCTGCGAGATCGGACATGGACTTCTGCGGATTGCGCGCCGAGCGCTCGAGACGCGCGCATTTTATCCCAGCACACCTTTGACCGAGCCGGGCGGCTCCGGTAAGGTTGACCGATGCCGAAGTCGCCCCGCGACGACATGCCGGGCGAGCCCGCTCCCGCCGTCGAACTGACCTTCGAGAAAGCGCTCGCCGAGCTGGAACGCATCGTCCAGCGCATGGAGCGCGGCGAGCTTTCGCTCGAGCAGGCGCTCGCCGCCCACCAGCGTGGCCTGGAGCTTGCGAAGTTCTGCCAGACGCGGCTCGAAGCCGCACAGCAGCAGGTGAAGGTGCTCGAAGGCAGCGTGCTGAAGCCGCTCGCCGACGCCGCCGCAGACGATGAACATGAATGAAGCCAGCGCCCGCCAGGTCGAACCGCAACCGTTTGCGAGCTGGATGGGTTCGGTCCAGGAGCGGATGGAAAGAGCGCTCGCCCAATTTCTGCCGGCGCCGAACATCGCCCCGGTCCGGCTTCATCATGCGATGCGCTATGCGACGCTCGAAGGCGGCAAGCGGGTACGGCCGCTCCTTTGCTTTGCTGCCGGCGAGCTGACCCGAGCCCGGCCGGAGCGTCTCGAAATTGCCGCATGCGCGGTCGAAATGGTCCATGCGTATTCGCTGGTGCACGATGACCTGCCGTGCATGGACGACGATGTGCTTCGCCGCGGCAAGCCGACGGTCCACGTCGAATACGACGAGCCGACCGCGCTGCTCGTGGGCGATGCGCTGCAATCGCTTGCCTTCCAGCTGCTCGGCGAGCATCGCCTGGCGGACGACCCCGGCGTGCAGCTCGAGATGGTGAAGACGCTTGCGGTCGCGGCGGGCTCGCGCGGCATGGCCGGCGGCCAGCAGATCGACCTCGAGGCGACCGGCAGGGAGCTTTCGGTGCCGGAGCTCGAGGCGATGCACATCCGCAAGACCGGCGCGCTCATTCGCGCCGCCGTGATGCTCGGCGCCGGTTGCGGCGAGCCGCTCGCGGCTGCCGAGCGCGCCCGGCTCGATCGCTACGTGAGCTGCACCGGCCTCGCCTTCCAAGTGGTCGACGATGTGCTCGATGCGGATGCGACGACCGCGACGCTCGGCAAGACGGCAGGAAAGGATTCGCGTGCCGGCAAGGCGACGTTCGTTTCGGCGATGGGGATCGTGCATGCACGCGAATTCGCCGAGGAGCTGCGCCAGGAGGCCCAGGCCGCGCTCGGCATCTTCGGCGCGCGGGCGCGCCGGCTGGCGGAGCTTGCCGACTTCATCGTGCAACGGAAGTTCTGAGCGCCGGACCCAGGCGACTAGAATTCGCGCATGTACGAGCTTTTGAAAACGATCAACGACCCCGGCGAGCTGCGCCGTCTCGAGCGGCACCAGCTGCGCACGCTCGCCGCCGAGTTGCGCGCGTTCGTGCTCGATTCGGTGGCACGCACCGGCGGGCATCTGTCGTCGAACCTCGGCACCGTCGAGCTGACGATCGCGCTGCACTACGTGTTCGAGACGCCAGAGGACCGCATCGTCTGGGACGTCGGGCACCAGACCTATCCGCACAAGATCCTCACCGGCCGGCGCGAATGGATGCCTTCGCTGCGCCAGCAGGGCGGCGTGTCCGGCTTTCCCCGCCGCTCGGAGTCGGTGTACGACACGTTCGGCACCGCGCATTCGTCGACCTCGATTTCGGCCGCGCTCGGCATGGCGGTGGCGGCGAAGCAGAAGGGCGAGAAGCGGCGCTGCATCGCGGTGATCGGCGATGGCGCGCTTTCGGCCGGCATGGCGTTCGAAGCGCTCAACAACGCCGGCGCGATGGACGTCGACCTGCTCGTGATCCTGAACGACAACGAGATGTCGATCTCGCCTCCGGTGGGGGCGCTGACGACCTACTTGGCGCGGCTGCTTTCCGGGCGCGTCTACGACACCGCAAAGCGTGCCGGCGAGCGGGTGCTGCGCCGCATGCCCGGAATGCTGGAACTGGCACGCCGCGCCGAAGAGCACGTGAAGGGCATGATGACGCCCGGCACGCTGTTCGAGGAGTTCGGCTTCAACTACCTCGGCCCGATCGACGGGCACGACCTCGACGTGCTCGTGCCGACGCTCGCCAACATTCGCAAGCTTTCCGGCCCGCAATTCCTGCACGTCGTGACGCGCAAAGGACAGGGCTACAAGCTTGCCGAAGAAGACCCCGTGACCTACCACGGTCCCGGCAAGTTCGATCCGGGCGAAGGAATCAAGAAAAGCTCCGGCGGCAAGCCGACGTATTCGCAGGTGTTCGGCGACTGGCTGTGCGACATGGCGAGGATCGACGCGCGCCTCGTCGGCATCACGCCGGCGATGCGCGAAGGCTCGGGGATGGTGCGCTTTTCGGAAGAGTTTCCCGACCGCTATTTCGACGTCGCGATCGCAGAGCAACACGCAGTTACTTTCGCGGCCGGCCTCGCCTGCGAGGGCCTGAAGCCCGTCGTCGCGATCTACTCCACGTTCCTGCAACGCGGCTACGATCAGCTCATCCACGATGTGGCGATCCAGAACCTGCCGGTGCTTTTCGCGCTCGATCGCGGTGGGCTGGTGGGCGGAGACGGGCAAACGCACAACGGTGCGTTCGATTACGCGTACTTGCGCACGGTGCCGAACCTCACCGTGATGGCGCCGTCGGACGAGAACGAGTGCCGGCAGATGCTGTACACGGGCTTTCGGATGGACTCGCCTGCAGCGGTCCGCTATCCGCGCGGCAGCGGAACCGGCGTCGCGATCGAGCCGCAGATGCAGGTACTGCCGATCGGCAAGGGGGAGGTGCGCCGCGAAGGCCGGCGGGTCGCCTTCCTCGCATTCGGCTCGATGCTGAAACCCGCGCTCGAGGCGGCGCAAACCCTCGACGCCACCGTGGCCGACATGCGGTTCGTCAAGCCGCTCGATGTCGAACTGGTGAAGCGCCTCGCGCTATCGCACGAATTGCTGGTGACGGTCGAGGAGCACCAGGTGATGGCGGGCGCGGGCAGCGCGGTGTGCGAAGCACTCCATGCGCTCGGGATCGAAAAGCGCGTGCTGCTGCTCGGGCTGCCGGACCGCTTCATCGAGCATGGCGAGCCGGCGAAACTGCTCGCATCGGTCGGACTGGACCGCGACGGCATCCTGAAGTCGGTGGCGGCGGCACTGCCGCCGGTCCTGGTACGCGGAGTAAAATCGACCTGATGAAAGCGCGCGATCTGCAGAACATCCCGGACGTCCAGGCAAGCCCCGACTCGCGCAAGCTCGCGATCGACAAGGTCGGCATCAAGGCCATCCGGCATCCGGTGCGGATCGGCGAGCGCTCGGGCGGCGTGCAGCACACCATCGCGACGTTCAACATGTACGTGGCGCTGCCGCACCATTTCAAGGGCACGCACATGTCGCGCTTCGTCGAAATCCTCGAAGCGCACGAGCGCGAGATCACGATGCAGTCCTTCCAGGCGATCCTGAAGGAGATGGTCGCCAAGCTGGAAGCCGAGGAAGGGCACATCGAGATGACGTTCCCGTACTTCATCGAGAAGGCCGCGCCGGTCTCGGGCGTGAAGAGCCTGATGGACTACGAGGTCACCTTCCACGGCGAGCTGCGCAAGCGCAGGCAGGCGTTCACGATGAAAGTCGTCGTGCCCGTGACCAGCCTGTGCCCGTGCTCGAAGAAGATCTCCGCGTACGGCGCCCACAACCAGCGCTCGCACGTTACGGTGGCCGCCCGCACCAACGATTTCGTCTGGATCGAGGAGATCGTCGATCTGGTCGAGAAGCAGGGCTCGAGCGAGCTCTATGGGCTGCTCAAGCGCCCGGACGAGAAGTACGTCACCGAGCGCGCGTACGACAACCCCAAGTTCGTCGAGGACATGGTGCGCGACGTCGCCGCCGTGCTCAACCTGGACGAGCGCATCGATGCCTACGTGGTCGAGTCGGAGAACTTCGAATCGATCCACAACCATTCGGCCTACGCTCTCATCGAACGCGACAAGCGGGCTCGCTAGCCTCCTTGCGGCGCTCACGGTCGGCATGAGCGCCGCAAGCGCGCAGGACCTCGCGCTGGAACGCTCGCGCATGCTGGGCGAGATCGATGCCATGTACAGCGAGACGCGCAACGAAACGGGACTTTCCGCCATGGCGCCGCGCGTGCGCGCGGCGCTCGGCAAGGTGGAGCGTCACCGGCTCGTGCCGCCAGACCAGGCCAAGCTTGCCTACCGCAACCATCCGCTGCCGATCGGGCACGGGCAGACCATTTCGCAGCCGTACATCGTCGCCCTCTCGACCGACCTCCTTGCACCCGAGCCGCATCACGTGGTGCTGGAGATCGGCACCGGTTCCGGCTACCAGGCCGCAGTGCTCGCCGAGATCGTCCGGCAGGTGTACACGATTGAAATCGTCGAGCCGCTCGGCCGCGAAGCCGAAAAGAACTTGAAGGCGCTTGGCTATCGCAACGTCGAGGTGCGGGTCGGCGATGGCTACAAGGGCTGGCCGGAGAAGGCGCCGTTCGATGCCATCGTCGTCACCGCTGCCGCTCCGGACATTCCGCAAGCGCTGGTCGAGCAGTTGAAACCGGGTGGGCGGATGGTGATTCCGGTGGGCGAACGCTGGGAGATCCAGCAGTTGCTGCTGCTCGTGCGCAACGCCGACGGTACGCTCGAGCGCAAAAAAGTGCTGCCGGTGCGCTTCGTGCCGCTCGTTCCCGGGCGCTCCTAGAAGCGGCGTTTCAGCGTCATCGTATCGCCGTCGCGGTGCATCTCGACGCGGTTGAGGAACGTCATGCCAAGAAGCGGCGTGTCCAGCCCCTGCTCGAGCACCATCGCGTCGACCTGCTGCAGTTCGATCCCGCCGACGCGCACGGTGTCGAGCCGCACGCGCCAGGCGGTCGCCGGGCCGTTCGCAGTGCGCACCATGCTGGGATTGCCTTTGCGATAGTCCAACCCGATGCGCACTGCTTCGGCTGCCGGGAGCGCAACGGAAGTTGCGCCCGTGTCGAGCACGAAGCGCAGGGCGCCGCCGTTGACGGCACCTTCGGCATAAAAGTGACCGCGCGAATCGGCCGAGAGCACGGCGCTCTGGCGAGCGTCGGTTGCGCCAGAGGAGCGATAGTGCTGCCCAGGCTGCAGCACGCGCCGTTTGCCTTCGATCTCCACCGTCGCGCGATCCTTGTCGACCGAAAGCACCGTGACGCTGCCGACCTTCTGCCCGATGCGCACCGTCTTCGGCTCGCCGCCATCGATCGACAGCACCGCGGCCTGGCTGCCGAACGTGCCGACGAGCTGCACGTCGAGCGCGAGCACGGGAAGCGGAGCGGCGAAGAGTGCGAGCGCACTACAATAGCGCGCGATGAAACCGGTTGGCATCGTGCGGCACACTCCCACGGAAGGCCCGGCATATTTTGCCACCTTCCTCGAGCGCAAAGGCATTCCCTCGCGGCTCATTGCGATCGATGCCGGCGACTCGGTTCCGCGCGACGCGCGCCGCTTCGCGGGACTCGCGTTGATGGGCGGCCCGATGAGCGCAAACGACGACCTGCCGTGGATCCCGCGCGTGCTGGATCTGATCCGCAATGCCGCGCGCGACGATGTGCCGCTGCTCGGGCATTGCCTGGGCGGGCAGATGATGGCGAAGGCGCTCGGCGGCAC
>DASUMM010000304.1:0-8335 GCA_036277655.1 Burkholderiales bacterium
GCTTCCCAGGAAGAACGTCGCTTCGATCGAGAAATCGGGACAGTAGGAAGCAAGCAGTGACCAGGGCCGCTCGAGGCCTTCGGTCGTGGTCAGATACCTGCGCACGCGCCAGCGCACCCAGGCGTTCAGCGGGCCGAGCCATGGTGGATAGAGCTTCGCTCCACACAATGCCACGCGTGCGCCGGGAGCGGCCAGAGAAAAGAGTCTTTGCAATGCAGCCGGCGAGCGCAGCACGTCGTGCGTGTAGCAAAAAAGCATCGCCTCGGCCTGCAGCGAGACGCTCGCTTCTTCCACCGGCGACTCGACGAGAAGCACGTTCTGCAGCCCGAGCGAGCGCACCCGCGCTCGTGCGATCGCAAGCATCTCGGGAGATTGCTCAATCCCGACCACGCAGCCGTTGCGCCCCACTGCCCGCGACAGCGGCTCGAGCATCGCGCCCGTTCCGCATGCGACGTCGATCACGCTCTCTCCGCCTCGAAGCTCGAGCAGGTCGAGCGCGTGAAGCCGTTTCGGCGCGATGCGCCGGCAGGACGCGTCATAACCGGCCGCTGCCTCGCGGTAATGCGCCAGGGCACGCGCCCGATCCGGCGCCTGGCGAGTCTCGTTCTCGGCAACCCCCAGCATGCTCCCCTCCCTCATCCAATGCCGCAGGCACACGCTCGGCAGCATGATAAGCACCGCGCCTGCATCGCAGCAATTGCCCGCTTTGGCAGACCCTAACTATGATGCGCGCGATGGCGGCCGGGCTTCACCCCTTCGAAGGTCTCGACGTCGCGTGGCTTCTGGAGACACGTGCCGCTTCGCGAAGCGCGCATCCCTTCCTGGTTTGGGCGCCGTTCGATGGTCCAGGTCGAACGTGGACGTACGCCGGATTCCTCGATGCGGTCCGGCGCGTGGCCGGCGGGCTTTCGAAGCGCGGCGTGCGGCCGCGCGAGCGCGTGCTGATTCACCTGGACAACTGCCCGGAAGCGGTGATCGCGTGGTACGCCTGCGCATGGATCGGTGCGGTTGCCGTCACTACCAACGCGCGCGCCGCCGGCGACGAGATGGCGTACTTCAGCGCTCATTCCGAGCCGGTCGGTGGAATCACGCAACCGAAGTTCGTTGCGGTCCTCGAGCAGCATTGCAAAGGCCTGCGCTGGCTTGCGGCGACGCAAACCGCGGGCGCCGATTCCTTCGACGCGCTCTACGACGCACCGCCCCCGCGCCGTGAAGCCGACCCGATGGCGCCGGTGAGCGTGCAGTACACGTCGGGGACTACTTCGCGCCCGAAAGGCGTCTTGTGGACGCATGCGAACGCGCTGTGGGGCGCGCGCGTGAACGCGGTGCACGAGGATTTGCGTGCCGAGGACGTGCATCTCGTCTATCTGCCGCTCTATCACACCAATGCACAGGCCTACTCGGTGCTCGCCTGCCTGTGGGCCGGGGCGAGCGCGGTCGTGCAGCCGCGTTTTTCCGCCAGCCGCTTCTGGGCGGCCTCGCTCGCACATCGCTGCACGTGGACTTCACTCGTGCCGTTCTGCGTGAAAGCGCTGATGGAGCACGAGGTGCCGCGCTCGCACCACTACCGGCTGTGGGGCAGCGCCGTGTCGGAGCCGCCGACCGACGCGCACTTCGGCGTGAAGACGATCGGCTGGTGGGGCATGACCGAGACGATCACGCACGGGATCGTCGGCTCGCCGCATTCTCCGAACGTACCGATGTCGATCGGCCGGCCAGCGCCGGAGTACGGCATCGCGATCGTCGAGGACGATTCGGTGCCGGTGCGCGAAGCGCGACACGTCGAGCGAGGCGGCTCCGGCCAATTGATGGTGCGCGGCCGCCGCGGCGTATCGCTCTTCCACGAGTACCTCGGCAATGCGAAAGCGACCGCCGAAAGCTTCGACGCCGACGGATGGTTCCGCACCGGCGATCGCGTGAATCTTCTCGCCGACGGCTCGATCCAGTTCGGCGACCGCACGAAGGACATGCTGAAGGTGGGCGGCGAGAACGTCGCTGCGTCGGAGATCGAGCGCGTGATCCTCACGGTTGCCGGCGTGCGCGAATGCGCTGTCGTGGCGCAGAAGCATCCGATGCTCGACGAAGTGCCGGTCGCCTTCGTCCGTCCGGACGCCAAAGGCGCCGCAGACGTTCTGCAGCGCGTACGAGCGGCCTGCGATGCCCAGCTCGCCGATTTCAAGCGGCCGCGCGAAATCCGGCTGGTCGAAGACTTCCCCCGCTCGACGCTGGAAAAGATCTCCAAGGCGGAATTGCGGCGGCTCCTCGCCCTCACAGTGCCTTCGTCATGAACACGCTGTTGGGGTCTTCGACATACCCTTCGAACGGCGGGCAATACGCAAATCCGAAGCTCTCGTAGAGCCGCTGCGCCGGTGCAAAGGCGGCCATCGCACCCGTCTCCAGGCTCAATCTCCGATAAGAGCGAGCGCGCGCTTCGTCGATGATGTGGGCAAGCATCGCGCGGGCGACGCCTTTGCGCAGGTGCGCGCGCACCGTGCGCATGGATTTCACCTCGCCGTGAATCGGCGACAGTTCCTTCAATGCACCGCAGCCGAGAAGGTCATTGCCGTCCCAGGCGCACCAGAATGTGATCTCGGGCTTGCGCAAGCCTTCGAGATCCAGCGCATGCACGCTTTCGGCCGGAGAAATCAGATGCATATGGCGCAGGTGCTCCTCCAGCAACGCATGCACTTCGGGCCGCGTCAGATCGTCGAGCGCGATGCGCATGGAAGATCGGTTCGTAGTGGAAACACTACAAGTCTGCCAGAGCGGCTATTGGAACGCTCCTTGCGCCATGACGAGACATGGCGCTCAAGCTTATCGGGCAGGGCACGCGTGGTCCCTGCCGGACCTTCATCACGCGCCATTTCTTCCACTTCGAGGCCAATTCTCTCGTGTGCGACGCGCCTCGCATGCGCCTCGCGACGTATCACCACAGCCGCGGCTGGGAAACCGCGGACGGCACGCTGCTGACGCGGCTCGATTGCCCCGGTCCGGTGCTGGTACTGCTTTTCGACGGCCGCGCGGGCACAGTCGCCTTTCCGTGCCGCAGTCGCTGCCACATGGCGGATGGAAAGCTTTATGCCGACGGCAAGCCCATCGCGCACCTGGAGCCCAACCGGGGCTGGCGAATCGAAGAGACCGGTCGCTGCTTCCGCGCGCTGGAGGTCCGAGAACAGGCCGCGCTCTGGTAACCGGGCGGCACGTCGCCGGGCAGCAATCGCCGCCCACCGCTAGCCCTTGTAGTGCATGTCCCTTTCCAGCCATTGGCCAAGGCGGTCGGCGAGCATTTGCTGCGCGTCCAGGTTGACCGCTTGCGGCGAGACACGGCGGCGGTAGTGCGTCGAGACGACGCCCACCGCTGCCCCGGCAGCGTCGATCACCGGGGAAGAAGCGACCGCGACCACGCCCGCCTCGAGCAGCACTCCTCCACTCACCGTGCCGGCAAAGAGCGGATCGGTCTGCACATCCTCGACGAAGACCTGCTGCTGCTCGCGCAGCGCCTTTCCACATGCGCAAGCGTCGCCGATGCGCACCATGTCGAAGAACGCAAGGAAGGGCCGGGTGAAACCGCGCTGCGCTTCGATGCGCAAGGACGCGCTACGGTCGAGGAACTGGATGTTTCCGAGGTCCGTTCCCGCCACCTTCAGCGCGGCATCGAGCGCCGTGGAAAGCAGTTCCTTCATGTCTCTCGGCGCAAAATCGGCGGCGAAGAACAGGTGCACGATCGGCACCTGACCCGAGCTTCTCGGGGTCGCGGCACCGCCTCGCACGCGATAACACAGCCTTGCCGACTCGGCTTCTGCCTTGGACTCCGGCCGCTCGCTGTTCGGGGTGGAAGGATGGCGGCGCAACTCGGCCACGTCGTGCTCGATCACCAGATCGACCACTTTCATGAACACCGACGGCGGCACCGGCTCGGCGCCGTCGCTCCAGCGGCGAACCTGATCGGCAGACGTGTCCAGCAAGAGTGCAAGCCCGTCGGCGCCGCCATGGAACTCCATGGCCCGCTGCAATGCGCGCCTCTCCACCTGGGTCGGCATGATCCGCCCTCGACCGTTTTGCCTACCCCCGCGTGGCGAATGCTACGCCTTATGGGCTCGTTACAAAGTCGCGAAAGCTGACGATTGCTGTCAGGAATCGCCTACACCTAAGGGGTGAGGCGCTGCAGCGGTGCTGCCACTCCCTCGGGCAGCGGATGCCGATCGACGTTCAGCACCATCGAGACCGTGCTGTAGTAACCCATCGCGCCGATCAGATCGATGACCCCCTGCTCGCCGAACCTGCGGCGCACGTTTTCGTACGCCGCATCCGACACTTGGGTGGTGTCCAGCAGCTCGGTGCAGAACGCATGAATCGCCGCCTCTTCTTCCGGCATGCGCTCCGGTTTCCTGCCCTCGGCAATCGCCGCTGCGATTGCCGGGTCGAGGCCGGCCGTCATCGCGAACTGGTGATGCGCATACCACTCGAACTGCGCGGTCCACTTGCGGGCGACCAGCAGGATGGCAAGCTCGTTCAGCTTTGCCGGCAGCGAGCTGCGGAAGCGGATGTATTCGCCGACCTTCTGCAGGCGGTCGGCGAGATCGGGGCTGCGCAGCAGCGCATTGAACGGCCCGCGCAAGCCCTGCCCGCGCGGGCCGCTCTGGATCGCTTCGGCGACGCGCTTCTGCTCGGCGGTCATGCGCTCTGGCGGCAAGGTATCAAATCGAGGTGCGTTCATTCCCTCTCCTTTCGGGCGGCAAGGGTACACTTTCCTCATGAAAGTATTCGTTACGGGCGCAGCAGGGTACATCGGCGGATCGGTCGCCGCCGGATTGATCGAAGCCGGTCATCAGGTAGCGGGGCTGGTCCGCTCGGAAGAACGCGCGCGCCAGGTACGCGAGCACGGCATCGAGCCGGTGATCGGCACGCTCTCGGATCTGGCGCTGCTCGCAAGCAGCGCGCGCGCAGCGGACGCCGTCATCAATGCGGCCAGTTCCGACGAGCGCGCCGCAGTGGAAGCGATGCTCGCTGCGCTCCGGGGCAGCGGCAAGGCGTTCCTGCACACGAGCGGCTCGAGCATCGTCGGCGACAAGGCGGGCGGCGAAGCCGGCGGCAAGGTCTACGACGAGCAAACGCCGATCGAGCCGCTTCCCGGGCGCGTGGAGCGCGTTGCAATCGACCGCATGGTGCTCGCATCGGCCGGCACCGGAGTGCGTGCGGTGGTGCTTTGTCCGACGATGATCTACGGCAACGGGCGCGGCGTACATCGGGAAAGCATCCAGGTGCCGCGGCTGATCGAAGTCGCGCGCAAGTCCGGAGTCGCGCGCCATGTCGGCCGCGGCGAGAACGTCTGGTCGAACGTGCACATCGAGGATGTGGTCTCGCTCTATCTGCTCGCGCTCGAAAAAGCGCCGGCAGGCGCCTTCTATTTCGCCGAGAACGGCGAGAATTCCTATCGCGAGATCGCGCAGGCGATCAGCCGGATGCTCGGCTTCGGCGGCAGCACCAAACCGATGCCGATGAGCGAAGCGATCGTCGAATTCGGCGAAGGGGCGGCGCAGTTCAGCATGGGCTCGAACAGCCGCGTGCGCGCGCTGCGGGCGCGCCGCGAACTGGGCTGGAAGCCCGCCGGCCGCTCGCTCCTCGACGAAATCGAGCGCGGCTGCTACGCCGCGCACGCCTGACACTGGTTCGATTCCTGCTAGCTTTTCGGCAGTGCAGACCGACTACGTCCAGCGTTTCCTTTTCGAGCAGCTCGACATTCGCGGCCGTCTCGTCTGCCTCACCGGCGCATGGCGACGCATGCTCGAAGGGCGCCGATACCCCGAGCACATCGCGCGGCTTCTCGGACATACCACCGCGCTCGCGGTGCTTCTCGGCGCCAACCAGAAAGGCCGGCGGCGCGTAACGCTGCAGGTGCAGGGAGGCGGCCCGGTGCGCCTGCTGGTCGCCGACTGCACGTCCGAACTGCAGATCCGCGGCATGGCGACCTACGGAGCGGACGCAGTCGGCAGCGAGCGCGAACTGCTCGGCGATGGCATGCTTTCGCTTGCGCTGGAAGACGGCGCCAGCGGCCAGGTCTATCAGAGCATCGTGCCGCTCGAGGGCGAAACGCTCGCCGCGATCTTCGAGCACTATCTGGCGCAATCGGAGCAGCTGCCGGCGTTCCTGCGGCTGCATGCAGACGAGCGCGCCATTTGCGGCCTGCTGCTGGAAAAACTGCCAAAGGCGGACGAGCGCGATGCTGACGGCTGGAACCGCGTTGCGCACCTCGCCGCCACGCTCACGCTGGAAGAAACGATCGACGTGCAGCCGTACGAGATCCTGGTGAAGCTCTTTCCGGAGGAGTTGCTGCGCGTCTTTCGCCTCTATCCGGTCGAATATCACTGCCCGTACGACGTCGAGAACGTCAAGCGCATGCTGCGCGGCCTGGGGCGGCAGGAGCTCGAATCGATTCTTTCCGAGCAGGGCGAAGTGCGCATCCGCAACGAGATGTGCAACCACGAGTACCGCTTCGATCGCGCAGCGGTGGAGGAGCTTTTCAGCTAGAAACTCTTCGGTCGCGCGATCGCCGCGCCCGGCCAGAGCGCATGATGCGCGCGCGCATAGGGCGGCGGCAGCTCAATCTTCACTTCGAAGCGCTCGGCGGCGTGCCACACCCAGCGCGGGTCATCCAGGAACGCACGCGCCATCGCCACCATGTCCGCCTTGCCCGAGGCGACGATCTCCTCGGCCTGCTCCGGGCTCGCGATCATGCCGACGGCGCGCACCGCGATGCCGGCTTCCTTCCTGATCCGCTCCGCAAACCCGACCTGGTAGCCGGGTGCGACCGGGATCTTCGCGCTCGGCACGGTGGCGCCGCTCGAGACACAAATGAAGTCATAGCCGGCGCGCTTCAGCTCGCGCGCATAGGCGACCGCGTCGTCCGGCATCCAGCCGCCTTCGACCCAGTCGGTCGCATTGATGCGGATGCCGAGCGCGCGGTCCTTCGGCCAGACTTCCCGCACCGCGCGCGCGACCTCGAGCGGGTACCGCGTGCGGTCTTTTCCGTATTCGTCGGTGCGCTGGTTCGAGAGCGGCGAGACAAACTGGTGCAGCAGGTAGCCGTGCGCCGAATGCAGCTCGAGCACTTCGAAGCCGATGCGCCTGGCGCGCAGCGTCGCTGCGACGTACGCATCGACGAGCTGGCGCAGCTCGCTCTTCGACATCTCGTGCGGGACGTGCCATCCATCGCCGAACGGGATCGCCGAAGGGGCGACCGTCGGCCAGGGCGACTCACCCGCACCGAGCGCTTTTCCGCCCAGCCACGGCACTTGCGACGAGCCCTTGCGCCCGGCGTGGCCGATCTGGATGCCGATGGGATGCTTCGTGATGTTGCGATAAATCTGCACCGCGCGCGCCATCGCCGCTTCGTTGTGGTCGGTGTAGAGGCCGGTGCAGCCGTGCGTGATGCGGCCTTCGCGCGTGACGTTGGTCTTCTCGACGACGAACAACCCGGCGCCGGAGCACGCCATGCTGCCGAGGTGCTGAAGATGCCAGTCGGTCATCGAGCCGTCGTCCGCCGAGTACTGGCACATCGGCGAGACGACGATGCGGTTGGGCAGGGTGATGCCGCCGAGCTGGATCGGCGTGAAAAGCTTCGCGGTCATGTTTTCCCTCTCAGGGAGCGGCGATGGAAATCCCGTGCTGCGCGAACGCGGCGCGCATGGCTTTGGCGAACCGCACCGCGCCCGGTGCGTCGCCATGCAGGCAGATGGTTCCCGGGGCGACCGGCACGCGCTTGCCGGAGAGGCTGGTGACGATGCCCTGCTCGACCATTGCGAGCGCCTGCGCGACCGATTTTTGCTCGTCCTCAATCATCGCGCCCGGCGCGTTGCGCGGCGCGAGCGTGCCGTCGTCCTGGTAGCCGCGATCGGCGAAGCATTCGCCGACTGCCCGCACGCCGATGCGCTCGGCGCATTGCATCATCCTGCTTCCCGAAAGCGCATACAGGATCACATCGCCGCCCAAATCTTTCACTGCGCGCGCGCAGGCATCCGAGAGCGGCTCGTCGTTCGCCGCCATGTTGTAGAGCATGCCGTGGCACTTGACGTGATGCAGGCGCGCCCCCGCGGCGCGGGCGAACGCTTCCCGCGCGCCCGCCTGGTAGAGCACCAGGTCGTACATGTCCTGCGGCGAGATCTGCATGTTGCGCCGTCCGAATCCCTGCAGGTCCGGAAGCGAAGGATGCGCGCCGATCGCGACGCCGTGATCGACGGCGAGCTTCACGGTCTTGCGAATCGTCGCCGGATCGCCGGCATGAAAGCCGCACGCGATGTTCGCCGAGCTGACGAACGGCATCACTTCGGCGTCGGCG
>DASUMM010000305.1:0-10657 GCA_036277655.1 Burkholderiales bacterium
GATATGACTTCGAGCGCGAAATCGAGGGTACTCTCGCTCAGCGTTAGCGCGCTGCCGGACGCGCTCGATCGCTTCGAGGCCGCCTGGCATCTGGCGACCGGGCGCACGCTGCCCGCGGTCGAGCGGCTGAGCTTCGCCGACTTGCCGCTGCTATTGAAGAGCCTGAGCCCGGCTCGCTGGCAGTTGCTCGCCCTCCTTCGCAAGGAGGGGCCGATGTCGGTCCGTGCGCTCGCCAAGCGGCTGGGGCGCGACTACAAGAATGTCCACACCGACGTCGCGCAACTCACCGGGCTGCGGCTGATCGAGCGAACCGGACAGGCCCTCGTGAGAGTGCCCTGGGACGCGCTGCGGGCCGACCTCCGTCTCTAGCGGGGTGCGAAGATCAGCAGGTATTGATAGGGGAGCAGGTCCGGCGCTTCGAGCAGCCGGTAGCCGGCACGTTGCATCTCGTTACGGACCTGCTCCGGCGCGATGCGGTGCCGGGCTGGCGGGCCAACCGGCGAATCGAGCTTGAAATCGACGATCGCCACGCGGCCGCCCTGCTTGAGCGATTTCTTCAGGCGCTCGAAATAGCGGCTTCGATTCGCGATGTGGTGGTACGTATCGACGACGAGCGTCAGATCGACCGCCGCCGGGAGCCTCGGGTCTTCCGGCGCTGCCAGGTGCGAGGCGAGATTCGGTAAGCCATCCCGGGCGGCGCGCTCGTTCAGGAACCGCACCATGTCGGCCTCGAGATCTGCGCCGTAGACGCGGCCGCGCGGAAGGGCTTTCGCCAGACGCACCGCGAAGTAGCCGGTCCCCGATCCGATGTCGGCGACGGATGCGTCCTCGGCGAGCTTCAATGCGGCGATCACCTGCGCGGGCTTCTGCCATTCGTCGCGCGCCGGGTCGTCGAATACCTTCGACCATTTCTCGGCATCGTGGAAGCGGCGATGCATCGCCTGCTCCCCGTGCTGAGCGGCCGCCGGAAGGACCGCGACCAGAATGAGCAGTGCCAGCCCGAGGCGAATCATAGCCAACCCGCCCGGCGAAACTTCCAGAACAGGATGCCGTCGAGCAGCACCATCAACCAGATGGCGAACGGATAGCCGAAGTGCCACTTGAGCTCGGGCATGAAGTCGAAGTTCATGCCGTAGACGCCGGCAATCATCGTCGGCACCGCGAAGAGCGCTGCATAGGCGGCCAGGCGCTTGGTCACTTCGCTCTCGCCGATCGTGATGGTGGCGAGGCTCACCTGGATCGCGGTGGTCACCATGTCACGTACCGAGTCGATCGTCTGATTGACGCGCACCAGGTGGTCGGCCACGTCGCGGAAATACTCGCCCAGGCCGGCGACCACCTGCGGCACGCGCCCGCCGTGCAGCTTCGCCACCGCGTCGAGCAGCGGGCCCGCCGCGTGCTTCAGCGTCATCACGCGCTGCTTCACGTAGTACAGCGCTTCGATGTTGGCGCGGGCGGAGGCGTTCGGCAGGAAGATCCGTTCCTCGATCTGCTCGAGCTCCGATTCCAGGCCGTCGAGCACCGGGAAGTAGCGATCGACGATCGCGTCCATCAGCGCATAGAGCACGTAGCCTGCGCCGTAGCGCAGCAGCTCCGGCTCGCGCTCGCAGCGCGCGCGCACGTCGCGGAAGCCGCGCTGCGTCCGGCTGCGCACCGAGAGCACGAAGTTGCGTCCCACGAACACCGCAACTTCCCCGACGCGTAGCTCATCGCCGACCGGCTCGACGATATGCAGCACGGCGAACACTTCGTCGCCGTACTCCTCGATCTTGGGCCGCTGGTGGCCATGGCGCGCGTCTTCCACCGCGAGCGGATGCAGACCGAATTCCTCCTGCATCTCGGCGAGTTCGTGGTCCTCGGGGTCCTGCAGCGCGACCCAGACGAAGCAGTCCGGGCGGCCGACGTAGTTGCTGATCTCTCGCTTGTCGATGTCGGCGAGCTTCCTGCCATCCTGATAGGCGACGCAGTTGACCAGCATGGGCCGGCATCGTAGCACTGTAAAATCGAAGCTTCCGGAGGACTGGATGCCCGAACTCAGCCGCAGAGCCGCCTCGCTTGGCACCGAAAACGCGTTCGTCGTGCTCGCCGAAGTGAACGAGCTCGCACGCACCGGCAAGGACATCGTCAGCTTCTGTATCGGCCAGCCGGATTTTCCGGCGCCGCCGAATGTGCAGGAGGCGGCGATTCGCGCGATCCGCGAGGGCAAGCACGGCTACACGCCCTCCGCAGGCATCGATCCGTTGCGCGAGGCGGCGGCGAAGTACCTCGCCGGAATGCGCGGCGGCCTGCCAATCCGCACCGGCGACGTCGTCATCGGCGCAGGCGCAAAGCCCTTCATCGCCTACGCGATCCTGTCGGTGACCGATCACGGCGCCGGTGACGAGGTGATCTACCCGAACCCCGGCTTTCCGATCTACGAATCGCAGATCGTCGCCTGCGGCGCGCGGCCGGTGCCGATCCACCTCCACGAGGCGCGCGACTTCGCGTTCGACCCGGACGACCTGGCGCGGCTGATCACACCGAAGACGAAGCTGTTGATCCTCAACTATCCGCAGAACCCCACCGGCGGCCTGCTCGGCCGGGCGGATCTCGAGCGCATCGCCGAGGTGCTGCGCAGGCATCCGCAGGTCTGGGTCTATGCCGACGAGATCTATTCCCGGCTCTGCTACGCGGGCGAGTTCTTCTCCATCGCGCAGTTGCCCGGCATGTACGAGCGCACGATCATCTCGGACGGAGCTTCGAAGACGTGGGCGATGACCGGCTGGCGGATCGGCTTCACCGCGAACCCGACGCTTGCGCCGGTATTCACGCGCTGGATCACCAACACCGAGTCGTGCGCCTCGCAGATCTCCCAGTGGGCGGCCGTCGAAGCGATCACCGGCCCGCAGGACGCCGCCCAAAGGATGCGGGCGAGCTTTCTCGAGCGGCGCGACCTCATCGTGCGGCTGCTGAATGGCGTTCCCGGCGTCTCCTGCCGCACCCCCGGTGGTGCCTTCTATGTCTGGCCGAACATCACCGAAGCGTGCCGGCGCATCGGCGTTGCCGATTCGGAAGAGTTTCGCAGGCGGCTGCTGCACGAAGCCGGCGTGGCGGTGCTCGCCGACATCCATTTTGGCGCCCGGGTGCCGGGAGAGGGCCAGCACGTGCGGTTTTCCTACGCAGCCTCGAAAGAGGCGATCGAGCAGGGCGTGGCGCGCATGGAGGCATTCATCCGCAAGAACACGCGCAAGGCGGCGTGAGCGTCTGGAAGCCGGCGGTGACGGTTGCCGCCGTCATCGAGCAGGAAGGCCGCTTTCTCTTCGTCGAGGAAGAATCGGACGGCCGGCGCGTGCTCAACCAGCCGGCCGGACACCTCGAGCGCGGCGAATCGCTGCTGGAGGCAATCGTGCGCGAGGTGCTGGAAGAGACGGCGCACCGCTTCGCGCCCGAAGCGCTTGTCGGCGTGTATCGCTGGCACGACCCTCCTAGCGACGCCACCTATCTGCGCTTCGCATTTCGTGGCACGACCGGCGGGCCGCAGGAGGGGCGCGCGCTCGATCCGGAAATCCTGGCGCTCCATTGGCTCACCCCGCAGGAACTCGTTCGGCGCCGCCCGATGCACCGCACGCCGCTCGTCGAGCGCTGCCTCGCCGACCACCTTGCCGGAAAGAGCTATCCGCTCGATCTGCTCAGCCGTGAGCTCGCCTGAAAAGGGCCCTCTGCTAGACTGCCCGCAGATTTCCGCAGAGGAATCGATGGGAGAGAGAGTCGTCGTCGGCATGTCCGGTGGAGTCGACTCGTCGGTCGCCGCGCTGCTTCTGAAGCGCGAGGGCTACGACGTGGTCGGCCTCTTCATGAAGAATTGGGAGGACGACGACAGCGGCGACTACTGCTCGACGCGGCAGGATTTCCTCGATGCCGCCGCGGCCGCCGACGTCATCGACATTCCGCTGGAAGCGGTCAATTTCTCCGCCGAATACAAGGATCGCGTGTTCGCGGAATTCCTGCGCGAATACCAGGCCGGCCGCACGCCGAACCCGGACGTGCTCTGCAACGCCGAGATCAAGTTTCGCGCCTTCCTCGACCACGCGATGGACCTGGGCGCGACGCGCATCGCCACCGGCCATTACGCCCGCGTGCGGCAGCACGGCGAGCTTTGGCAGCTCGTGCGCGGCGTCGACCGGGAGAAAGACCAGAGCTATTTCCTGCACCGGCTTACGCAGGCGCAGCTCGCGCGCACGCTCTTTCCCGTCGGACACATGAAGAAGGACGAGGTCCGACGCCTGGCCCGCGAGGCGCACCTGCCGAATCATGCCAAGAAGGATTCGACCGGGATCTGTTTCATCGGCGAGCGCCCGTTCCGCGACTTCCTCAAGCGTTATCTGCCGCGCGAGCCCGGCCCGATCCTGACGCCGGAGGGCACGCGCGTGGGCGAGCACATCGGCCTTGCCTTCTACACCATCGGCCAGCGCAAGGGCATCGGCATCGGCGGAACGCGCGGGGCAGCAGCCGAGGCCTGGTATGTCGCGCAGAAGGACCTTGGGGAGAACGCGCTGATCGTCGTCCAGGGTCATGACCACCCGCTGCTGATGAAGCGCGCGCTCGCGGCCCAGGATCCGAGCTGGATCTCGGGCGACGCGCCGGCCGAGGGCTCGACGCATTCGGCCAAGACCCGCTATCGCCAGCAGGATTCGACCTGCTTCGTTACCCGCTCCGCGGACGACGAGATCGCGCTCGAGTTTGCGCACCCGCAGTGGGCAGTGACGCCGGGACAGTCCGTCGTGCTCTATGACGGCGACCAGTGCCTCGGCGGCGCGGTGATCCAGTAATGCCCTCGACCCTTGCGGCGCTCTCGCCGCTGGATGGCCGGTACGCGCGCGCTGTCGAGCCGCTGCGACGGATTTTCTCGGAAGCCGCGCTGATCCGTTATCGCGTGCGCGTCGAGCTGGCCTGGCTGCGCGCACTTGCCGATGCCAGGGCGATCGACGGGCTGCGGCCGTTCTCACGCGCCACCCGCGCCGCGCTCGACCGGCTGCTCGCCGGGTTCGACGAAGCCGACGCCGAAAGCGTGAAGGCGATCGAAGCGAGCACCAACCACGACGTCAAGGCGATCGAATACTGGCTGAAGGAGCGCCTGGCGAAGAACCGCGAGATGCAAGGGGCGCTCGAGTTCATCCATTTCGCCTGTACCTCGGAAGACATCAACAACCTCGCGTACGCGCTGATGTTGCACGACGCACGGGAGGAAGTGCTGCTGCCCGCGCTCGACCGCGTGATCGAGGCGCTGCGCTCGCTCGCGCACCAGCACGCGGCGCTGCCGATGCTTTCGCGCACCCACGGGCAGCCGGCCTCGCCGACGACGCTCGGCAAGGAAGTCGCCAACTTCGTGCATCGTCTGCGCCGCGCGCGCGAGCGGATCGCCGGCGTCCGGCTGGCCGGAAAGGCGAACGGCGCGGTTGGCAACTACAACGCGCACGCCTGCGCCCTGCCCGAGGTCGACTGGGAGCGGTTCTGCCGTCGCTTCGTCGAGGCGTTCGGCCTCGAGTTCAACGCCTACACGATCCAGATCGAGCCGCATGATTCGTTCGCGGAGTTGTTCGATGCCTTTGCGCGCGCAAGCACGGTGCTGCTCGATCTCGACCGCGACATCTGGGGCTACATTTCGCTCGGCTACTTCCGCCAGAGGCCGAAGAAGGGCGAGGTCGGTTCCTCCACCATGCCGCACAAGGTCAACCCGATCGACTTCGAGAACTCCGAAGGCAACATCGGCATCGCGAACGTGCTGCTGCGCCACCTGTCGGAGAAGCTGCCGGTGTCTCGCTGGCAGCGCGACCTCTCGGATTCGACCGCGCTGCGTAATGCAGGCGTCGCCCTGGGTCATACGCTGCTTGCGTACGAGGCGTGCCTGCGCGGCCTCGGCAAGCTCGAAGCCGATCCGCGGCGCCTCGCCGAAGATCTCGACGCCAACTGGGAGGTGCTTGCCGAGGCGGTGCAGCAGGTCATGCGCCGCCATGGCGTTCCCGATGCGTACGAGCAACTGAAAGACCTCACGCGCGGGCGGCGGCTCGATCGCAAGCGGCTGGCGTCGTTCATTCGCGGCCTCGCCATCCCGGAAGTGGCGAAAAAGCGCCTGCTTGCGCTCACGCCGGCCACCTACACGGGACTCGCCGCCTCGCTCGCGAAGCGCATCTAGCCGCGCCGATGATTTACGCGGCGACGATCTTTCTGTCCTCGCTGCTGCTCTTTCTCGTGCAGCCGCTGATTGCGCGCCTGATCCTGCCGTGGTTCGGCGGCACCGCGGCCGTCTGGACGACCTGCATGCTGTTCTTCCAGACGCTGCTGCTTGCGGGCTATGCCTATGCGCACGCGACCAATGCCAGACTTTCCGCGCGCGCGCAGGCGATCCTGCATACGGTGCTTCTCGTGGTTGCGCTCGCGCTGCTGCCGATTGCGCCGCACGAGCGCTGGAAGCCGCTTGGCGACGAAGAGCCGGTGACGCGCATCCTGCTGCTCCTTACCGCAAGCGTGGGCTTGCCGTACCTGTTGCTCGCCTCGACCAGCCCGCTGCTGCAGGCATGGTTCGCGCGTAGCTATCCCGGTCGCAATCCGTACCGGCTGTTCGCGATCTCCAACCTCGCTTCCGTGCTCGGCCTGCTCGGGTATCCGTTCGTGGTCGAGCCGTTTCTCGGCAACCACGAGCAGGTGTGGGGCTGGTCCGCATTGTTCGCCGCGTTCGCGCTGGCGTGTGCGATCGCCTCGTGGAAGGCGGCGCGCGGCACCGTGGCCGCGTCTGAGGCGCTCGAAGAGGCGGGCGAGAGCCCTCCGTCGGCTCGCGACTACGGATTGTGGCTCTCGCTTTCGGCGGCGGGCTCGGTGATGCTGCTTGCGGTGACCAACCACATCACGCAGAACGTGGCGGCGATTCCGCTCCTGTGGGTGGCGCCGCTCGCGCTCTACCTCGTCACCTTCATCGTTGCGTTCGAAGGGCGATCGCTCTATCGAGCGCAGCACTGGTGGACGATCGTGCCGGTCTGGATCGGCGGCATGTGCTGGCTGCTCATCGACAAAGACCACCAGTTCGACCTGTGGCTGCAGTTCGGGATATTCCTGTCGGGCCTGTTCGTCGCCTGCATGTTCTGCCACGGCGAGCTGTATCGGGCGCGGCCGCAGGCCCGGCACCTGACCGCGTTTTATCTCACGGTGTCGGCCGGCGGCGCGCTCGGCGGGCTGCTGGTCGCGGTCGCGGCGCCGCTGGTCTTCAACGGCTACTTCGAACTGGGCGTGGGCCTGGTTGCCGTTGCGCTGCTGGCGGCCTTGCGGCTCGGCGCGCTGCATCTGCCGGCAATGCTCGCGACCTCTGCCGCACTGCTCGGCGCTGCCGCTTGCGCGGTGTACGACGCGATCCAGTATCAGAAGGACGTAATCGTGTCGGCGCGCAACTTCTATGGCGTGCTGCGCGTGAAAGAGTACGGCACCCCGGGTACGATGGATCATCTGCGCCGCCTGCTGCACGGCGTGATCCTGCACGGCGAGCAGCATCTGCACGAAAGCCGCCGGCACGATGCGACCACGTACTATCAGCCCACGTCGGGGGTGGGCGTGGCGATCCTTTCGCTGCGCGAGCGCCCGGCAAACCGCATCGGCATCATCGGCCTGGGAACCGGCACGATCGCCTCCTACGGCCGCGAAGGCGACACCTATCGCTTCTACGACATCAATCCGGACGTGGTCGCGTTCGCGCGCAGCCAGTTCACGTTTCTGGCGGACAGTCCGGCGAAGATCGAGATCAGCCTGGGCGACGCGCGGCTGAACCTCGAGCGCGAGGCGCCGCAGCGCTTCGACGTGCTTGCGGTCGACGCGTTCTCGAGCGACTCGATCCCGGTGCACCTGATCACGAAGGAAGCGCTCGGGCTCTATCTGCGCCACATGAAGCCGGACGGCATCGTCGCCTACCACGTGTCGAACCGCTTTCTCAATCTGGTGCCGGTGGTCGCGCGGCTCGCCGCCGAGCACGGCGCGCATGCCATGCTGGTCGATGAGGAGTCGGAAGAGGATCGCACCACGAGCACCTGGGTGCTCGTCGCGCGCGATCCGAAAGCGCTCGCCCGCCAGGAGATTGCCGAGGCCGGCGCCTCGCCGCCCGAGACGCGCGAGGACTGGCGTACCTGGACCGACGACTACTCGAACCTGGTGCAGATCCTGAAGTAGCTTTCCGTCAGACGACCGCGCCCTCGTGCTCGTCGCGCCGGTCCTTCTTCGGCGGGCGCACGAACTGCGAGCGGTCGACGCCGAGCCACATCACGAGCGGGCTGGCGACCAGCACCGAGGAGTAGATCCCGAACAGAATGCCGATCGTCAGCGCGACGGCGAAATAATGCAGCGCCGGGCCGCCGAAGATCAGCATTGTGGTGGCCATCATCTGCGTGCACAGGTGGGTGATGATCGTGCGCGAGATCACGCCGGTGATCGCCGCGTCGATCACCTCGGGCGTGCTCGCCTTGCGCATCTTGCGGAAGTTCTCCCGCACGCGATCGAACACGACCACCGATTCGTTCACCGAGTAGCCGAGCACCGCCAGCACGGCCGCCAGCACCGCGAGCGAGAATTCCCACTGAAAGAACGCGAAGCAGCCGAGGATGATCACCACGTCGTGCAGATTGGCGACGATCGCCGAGAGGCCGAAGCGCCACTCGAAGCGCACCCACAGGTACAGCACGATGCCCACGGCGGTGACGAGCAGCGCGAGCGCGCCATACTCGGCCAGCTCGCGGCCGACCTGCGGGCCGACGAACTCGACCCTTCGCAGCGTGGCGGTCTTGTCGTCCGCCTTCAGCACTTCGAGCACCTTCTGCGACAGGTCGGCGCTCGACTGGTCCTTCTCCAGGTGCATGCGGATCAGCACATCGCGCGACGAGCCGAACGTCTGCGCTTCCGCCTTGTAGCCGGCTTTCTCGAGCGCCTGGCGCACGCGTTCGACGTCCGCCGACTGCTCGTAGCCGACCTCGATCAGCGTGCCGCCGGTGAATTCGATCGAGAGGTTGAGCCCCTTGTGCCACAGGAAGAACACCGCCGCGAGGAACGTGAGCGCCGAGATCACGTTGAACACGAGCGCGTACCGCATGAACGGGATGACGCGGCGGATCTTGAAGAATTCCATCTAGCTCACTTCCAGGTGGTGTTGCCGATCGCCAGGCGCTGCACGCGGCGGCGATGCCCGTAGACCAGGTTGACGATCGCGCGCGACACCGTCACCGCCGAGAACATCGAGGTGAGGATGCCCAGGCAATGGACCACCGCGAACCCGCGCACCGGCCCCTGGCCGAAGAGGAGCAGCGCAAGACCCGCGATCAGCGTCGTGATGTTGGAGTCGACGATCGTGTTCCAGGCGCGCTCGTAGCCGGCGGCGATCGCCGCCTGCGGCGTCTGCCCGCTGCGGATCTCTTCGCGGATGCGCTCGTTGATCAGCACGTTGGCGTCGATCGCCATGCCGAGCGTCAGCGCGATGGCGGCGATGCCGGGCAGCGTGAGCGTCGCCTGCAGCAGCGAGAGCAAAGCGATGAGCAGCAGCACGTTCACCGCCAGCGCGACCGACGAGATCAGGCCGAACAATGCGTAGTACACCGACATGAAGACCACGATGGCGAGGAAGCCCCACAGCGTGGCGTGGAAGCCTTTCTGGATGTTGTCCTTGCCGAGCGAGGGCCCGACCGTGCGCTCCTCGATGATCTCCATCGGGGCGGCGAGCGAGCCGGCGCGGATCAGCAGCGCGAGCGTGTTGGTTTCGGTGGTGCTGAACATGCCGGTGATCTGGAAGCGGCTGCCGAATTCGCTCTGGATGCGAGCTACCGAGATCGCCTCGCCCTTGCCCTTCTCGAACAGGATGATCGCCATCAGGCGCTTGATGTTCTCGCGCGTCACCTGGCGCATCACCCGGCCGCCGGAGGCATCGAGGTCGACCGACACCGCCGGCCGCTGATCCTGGTCGAACGTTGCCTGCGCGCCGGTGAACTGATCGCCGGTAATCACCACCTGCTTCTTGGTGGGCACCTGCGTGACCGTGCCGTCGCGCTGCCGCTCGGGGAAGATGTCGACGCCGACCGTGCTGCCGGTGCGCATCGCCTCCTCGTCGACCATGCGCACCTCCAGGGTCGCGGTGCGGCCGAGGATTTCCTTCGCGCGCGCGACGTCCTGCACGCCTGGAAGCTGCACCACGATCCGGTCGGCGCCCTGCTGCTGGATCACCGGCTCGGCGACGCCCAGCTCGTTCACGCGCTTGTTCAGCGTGACGATGTTCTGGGTGACGGCCGCTTCCTGTATGCGCTTTTGCGCTTCGGGCTTGAGCGTCGCGACGAGCAGCAGGTCCTGCCCGTCGCCTCGGTCGGCAAGCGCGAGGTCGGTCGTCGTCGCCGCGATCACTTCGCGCGCCTTGTCGCGCACCGCTGCCTCGCGGAAGCGGACCCGCAGTTGCTGTCCTTCGCGCACGATGCCGGCGTGGCGCACATTCTTGTCGCGCAACTGCGTGCGGATGTCGGCCGATAGGCCTTCCAGGCGCTTCGTCAGCGCGGCCTGCATGTCGACCTGCAGCAGGAAGTGCACGCCGCCGCGCAGGTCGAGGCCCAGGTACATCGGCAGCGCGCGAATCGCGGTCAGCCAGTTCGGCGAAGCCGAGAGCAGGTTG
>DASUMM010000306.1:0-6392 GCA_036277655.1 Burkholderiales bacterium
GCACCGTGCCGTTCGGATTCTTTCCCTTTGCGACCATCGTGGGCCACCTGCGCTCCGGCAAGGCGCAGGCGATCGGCATCGCTTCACCGGTGCGGCACAAGCAGTTTCCGGACATTCCGACGATGGCCGAGCAGGGCTTCGAGAGCTCGCAGGTCAATTCCTGGTATGCGATCGCGGTGCCGAAGAAGACGCCGCGGGCGGTGATCGAGCGGCTGAACCGCGAAATCAACCAGGTGCTTGCGGAAGACGAGACGATCGCCCGCGTCGACAAGATCGGCGGCACGGTGATCGGCGGCTGGACGGCGCAGCAGACGACGAAGATGTTCGCCGACGAATTCGCGCGCTGGGCGGAAGTCTCTCGCAAAGCCGGCCTGGCGGCGAAGTAGCGTTCCATGTCGGAGCTCTTGAAACGCAGCGACCGGCTATGGTGCGGCGAAGCGAGCACCGTGCAGCCGGACTTCCATCCGTTCGGCGGGCCGCGCATGCTGGAGGAGCTCGCCGGCGGCGTGGCGTTCTTCAAGGCGTTCGTCAACGTCACTGCGGTGCGCACGGACGAAGGGCTTGTGCTCATCGATACCGGGTCGTTCCATCCTGCTTCGCACAAGCTCTCTTTTGACGCAGTGCGCGGTTGGTCGGGCGAGCGCGTGAACACCGCGGTCTATACGCACGGCCATGTTGATCATGCGTACGGCCTGCCGCCGTTCCTCGCCGAAGCGAAGGCGAAGCGTTGGGCACCGCCGCGCATCGTCGGCCATGCAAATGTGCTGCCGCGCATGCAGCGCTACGTCGAGACGGCCGGCTACAACACCATCATCAACACGCGCCAGTTCGGCGTCGCTACCGCGTGGCCGGTCGATTACCAGGCGCCGAACGAAACGTACACGGATCGGCTGCAGCTGACGGTCGGCGGCACCCGGTTCGAGCTGCATCATGCGAAAGGGGAGACGGACGATCACACCTGGGTCTGGCTGCCGCAGCGCAAAGTGCTTTGCACCGGCGATCTGTTCATCTGGGCCGCTCCGAACGCGGGCAACCCGCAGAAGGTGCAGCGCTACGCGGTCGAATGGGCGGCGGCGTTGCGATCGATGGCAGCGCTCGATGCGGAGCTGTTGCTGCCAGGGCACGGCCTGCCCATTTCCGGCGCGGCGCGCGTGCGCGAAGCGCTGCTCGACACGGCGGCGTATCTCGAATCGCTCGTTCGCCAGACGCTCGAGCGCCTGAACGCCGGGCAGACGGTCTACGAGATCCTGCAGGAAGTGCGCCCGCCCGAGGCGCTGGCGCAGAAGCCCTATCTGCGGCCGGTCTACGACGAGCCGGAATTCATCGTGCGCAACCTGTGGCGTTGTTTCGGCGGCTGGTACAGCGGCGTTCCGAGCGAGCTGAAACCAGCGCCGCGCAAGCAGCTCGCGAGTGAGATCGCATCGCTTGCCGGCGGCGTCGAAAAGCTGCTCGAGCGCGCCCGTGCGCTGCTTGGTGCAGGAGACGCGCGGCTTGCCGCCCATCTGGCAGATTGGGCGCTCGAAGCCGAGCCGCAATCGAGCGAAGTGCACGCGGTTCGCGCGACGGTCTACAAGCAGCTGCTGGAATCGTCCACGTCCACGATGTCCAAAGGCATCTACGGCGCGGCCGCGCGCGAATCGGCCGAGGCAGCAAAGCGCGCGTGAAGCAGTTCGACGTCCTCGTCGTCGGCGCGGGCTTCGCCGGGATGTACATGCTCCACCGCTTGCGCACGCTCGGTTTTACGGCGCGCGTCTTCGAAGCCGGCTCGGGTGTCGGCGGCACGTGGTACTGGAACCGTTATCCGGGCGCGCGCTGCGACGTCGAGAGCATGGAGTATTCGTATCAGTTCTCCGAAGCGCTGCAGCAGGAGTGGCGCTGGAGCGAGCGTTATGCGGCGCAACCCGAGATCCTGCGCTACGCCAACCATGTCGCCGACCGTTTCGATCTGCGCCGCGACATGCAATTCGACACGCGAGTGGCCGCGGCCCGGTTCGACGAATCCTCGCATCGCTGGATCGTGCGCACGCAGTCGGGCGAAGAAGCGTCCGCGCAGTCTCTGGTGATGGCCACCGGATGTCTTTCCAGCACGAACCTGCCCTCGATCGAGGGCCTTGATTCGTTTGCGGGCGAGACTTACCACACCGGGCGCTGGCCGCACCACCCGGTGGATTTCACCGGCAAGCGGGTCGGCATGATCGGCACCGGCTCTTCTGCCGTGCAATCGATTCCGCTCATCGCGGCGCAGGCGAAATCGCTCGTCGTTTTTCAGCGCACGGCGACCTATTCCGTGCCGGCGCGCAACGCGCCGCTCGATCCGCACTACGAAGCGCGGATCAAGGCCGACTATGCCGGGTTCCGGGCGCGCAACAGCCGCATGCCGAACGCGTTCGGTTCCGAACTTCCGCGCAACGAGACTCCGGCGCTTTCGGTTCCGCCCGAAGTGCGTGCGCGCGCGTTCGAAGAGCGCTGGCGGCATGGAGGCCTTTTCTTCCTCGGTGCGTTCGGCGACCTGATCTTCAGCGAAGCGGCGAACCAGGCGGCGGCAGGGTTTGTGCGGGCGAAGATCCGCGAGACCGTGCGCGATCCGCAGGTCGCACGGCTGCTCGAGCCGCGCCAGGTGATCGGCTGCAAGCGGCTCTGCATCGATAGCGGCTACTACGAGACGTTCAACCGGCCGAACGTGCAGCTCGTGGATGTGAGCCACGCGCCGGTCGAGCGAATTACCCCGCGCGGATTGCGCACCGGCGGACGCGACTACGAGCTGGATTGCATCGTGTTCGCCACCGGCTTCGACGCGATGACCGGCGCGCTGATGGCGATCGACATTCGCGGCCGCAACGGCCTTGCGCTGCGCGACAAGTGGCGCGACGGCCCGCGCAACTACCTCGGCCTGGGCATCGCCGGCTTCCCGAATCTTTTCACGGTCAGCGGCCCGGGCAGCCCCTCGGTGCTGACGAACATGCTGGTATCGATCGAGCAGCACGTGAACTGGATCGCCGATTGCATCGCATACCTGCGCGCAAGCGGCCGATCGAGCATCGAGGCGCGCGTGGCTGCCGAGGACGCGTGGGTTGCGCACGTCAATTCGGTGGCCGATCGCACCGTCTATCCGCTCTGCAACTCGTGGTATCTCGGTGCCAACGTGCCCGGCAAGCCGCGCGTCTTCATGCCGCTGCTCGGCTTTCCGCAATACGTAGTGAAATGCGACGAGGTCGCGGCGCGCGGCTACGAGGGATTCGCTCTCGCATGATTGCCGGCAGGTTTTTCCGAGCGGGAGCTTCATGACGAGATTCGATCCGATCGCGGCTCCCGCCGTCAGCACGGCAGAGCATCTCGAGCCCGCGTTTGCGCACTCCGAGCAGGCATCTGCAGCGAGGGAGCGTCTGTCCAGATACGTCGAGCGCCGCGGCCGGCTGCCGAACTTCCTCGTCTTCCTGATGGATGACGTCGGTTGGGGCGACCTTGGCTGCTACGGAGGCGGCGTTGCGGTCGGCGCACCGACGCCGACGTTCGACCGTGTCGCTCAGCAAGGGCTGCGGCTCACGTCCTGCTATTCGGAGCCGACGTGCTCACCGTCTCGCGCGACGTTGCTGACCGGACGCCTGCCGCGCCGCCATGGCCTGCATCGCCCGCCGATGTATGGCGAGCCCGGCGGATTGCAGGGCGAAATCACGCTCGCGCAGCTGCTCGCCGATTGCGGCTACGCCACGCAGGCGGTGGGCAAATGGCATGTCGGCGAGAACGAGGCCTCGCAGCCGCAGAACGTCGGCTTCGACGATTTCTACGGTTTCCTCTCGGTCTCGGACATGTATACCGAGTGGCGCGACCCGCACTTCTTTCCCGAGGTCGTGTATTCGAAGGCGCGCACCGAGTGGGTGCAGAACATGCCGTTCAACCGCTGCTTCGTGCACGCCAAGAGAGGCGGCAAGGCCGAGAACGTGGAGGAGGTGACGATCCCGGTTCTTTCGCTGCTCGACGACAAGTGGTGCGCCTATTCGAGCGACTTCCTGCGGCGGATGGCCAAGGCGGGAAAGCCGTGGCTGCTTTATCACTGCACGCGCGGTGCGCACTTCGACAACTATCCGCACGAGCGCTTCCTCGGCGCATCGCCTGCGAAGCACCCGTACAAGGACACGCTGATCGAGCTCGACGACATCCTGCGGCGCCTGACCGAAGTGCTGCGCGAGACCGGGCAGGCGGAAGATACGCTGATCTTCATTTCGTCGGACAATGGGCCGCACATGGAGACCTGGCCCGTTGCCGCGTTCACGCCGTTCCGCTGCGCCAAGGGCTCGACGTGGGAAGGCGGCGTGCGCGTGCCGGGGATTTTCTGCTGGCCGGGGATGATCGAGGCCGGCCGGGTGAGCGACGGGCTCTTCGACTTCAACGACATCCTGCCGACGCTGCTCGCGCTGGCTGGCGGTTCCACCCGGCTGCCGGAAGATCGCTACATCGACGGCATCGACCAGTCGTCGTTCCTGCTCACGCCCGATGGCCTCTCGCATCGCAAGTTTCACTTCTACTGGCTGATGCAGACCTTTTCGGGCCTGCGCTGCGGTGAGTACAAGATGATGCTTTCCTCCACGAGCGATGACGATGCCGACGCCGCCGGCCCGGGCGGCTTCACCGGCACGCTCGAGCGGCACACGTACCCGAAGCTTTTCAACCTTTATCTTGATCCCAAGGAGCAGCACAACTACCTGACCCGCAAGCTCGCCTATGTGGAAGCGTTCCAGCTCGGCATCCGCCGGCACCTGGCGAGCTTCAAGCGCTTTCCGGGCAAGCAGGTCATGGGCCTGGGCGCGGCCGACCCGCGGGCCACGAATTGAAGCTCTCGATCCTCGACCAGTCGCCGGTGATTGCCGGGCACGAGCCCGCAAGGGCGATCGCCGAGACGCTTGCGCTCGCCAAGCGCGCAGAGGCGCTTGGCTATTCGCGCTACTGGCTCGCCGAGCACCACGCGATCGCGGCGCTCGCCGACCCGTGCCCGGAGATCCTGCTTGCGCGTCTGGGCGCCGAGACGAAGACGATCCGCATCGGCACGGGCGGCGTGCTGCTTCCCTACTACAGCGCCTTCAAGGTGGCGGAAGTCTTTCGCATGCTGGAGGCGATGTACCCGGGCCGCGTCGACCTCGGGATCGGCCGTGCGCCCGGCGGCGATGCGCGCACGGCGCGTGCGGTCGGCGGCGGAAAGTTTCCCGACGCAGAGGATTTTCCGCGGCAGGTCTGGGAACTTGCCGCGTACCTCGATGGCAAGCTGCCCGAGGATCATCCGGATCGCGGCGTGCGCGTGCAGCCCGAAGGCAGGACTGCGCCCCAGATCTGGCTGCTCGGCTCGTCGGATTACAGCGGGCTCCTCGCCGCGCAGCTCGGGGTGCGCTTTGCGTTTGCGCACTTCATCAACGCGCAGGGCGGTGATCTCGTAATGAATGCGTACAAGGAGCGCTTTCAGTCCGGGCGCGACCCTGCGCCTCACACGCTGCTCTGCTGCTTCGTCGTCTGCGCGCCGACCGACGAGGAGGCCGAGCGACGCGCGAAGGTCGTCGATCTGCGGCGCCTCGAGATGGCCTACAACCTCGATACGCCCGTGCCGACCCAGGAGCAGGCGCTTGCGCGCTCCTACACCGAGCGCGAGCTCGAGTACATCCGCCAGCAGCGTGCGCGCGTCGTGCACGGCAGCCCCGCGCGCTGCAAGGAGCGCCTGCTCGCGCTTGCCACGGACTACTCGGCCGACGAGCTGATGATCCTCACGATCACCGGCTCGTACGAGACGCGGCTTGAATCCTACGAGCTGCTCGCGAGGGCGTTCGCGCTCTAGGCGGCGGGCGCTGCGGCTCCCGCCCGCGCAAAGAGGAGCCGGTTCAGCGCGCTCTGCGGCTTGCGGGCGGCACGCTCTGCGGCAAGCGCTCTCGCAAGGCGGGCGCGCCGGCTGCGCAGCGCGGCTTCCGTCAGCGTGAGGTGAATCAGGTCGCACTGCGCGACGCTGCCACCGCAGCGATCGGCGATCGCGCGCACGCGGCCGATCGCGTCGACCGCCGTCGCGTAGTCGCCGCGGCTGAACGCCTGCAGGCCGACCGCGAGGGGAAGCGCGAGGATCACATCCTCGCCGGCGCTCGCCGCGCGCGTGTCCGGATCGCTCGCGAGCAGCGTCGAGGTGCGGCGCGCGAATGCGGTTCGCCCTGCCGCGGCGAAAGCCATCAGCGCATGCACCAGGTAGAACGCTCGCTGCCCCTGCAGGCGCTTGCGCTCCCAATGGCTCGCGAGCATGCGCCAGCGCGCTCCGATGTCGACGTCGCGCAGTGCGAGCCGCCACAGAAGCGCCGACGCATCCGCGAGCGCGGGGACCGAGCTGCCTCGATGCGGCTGCAGCACCTGGTCGTAGATCGCAAGGG
>DASUMM010000307.1:0-8249 GCA_036277655.1 Burkholderiales bacterium
ATCTTGCCGCCGGTCGCATACTCCAGGCCCATCATCCGGCCGGCCTGGGTCTGCTTGCCGTACGCTTCGAGCGCGCCGGTCTTGCCGTAGATGTGCGCAATGCGGATTTCCTTGGATTGCGCAGACGCGAGTGCGCTTACAGCTGCGAGCGACGCAACGACGATCCCCTTCAACATGCAGTTCATGTTCCCTCCCGAGTGGAATTATGCGAAAGAGCGTAGAGCACCATCCGTGCCGAAAAATGATTATTCCGTAAGAACAACGAGTTGCGGGGATGTGAGCGATTACAAACTCAGTAGAACTGTCTTAAACTTAGACAGAATATAAACCATTGGTGTACGAAAGTAAGGCAGACGCCTGCTAAGCAGACAGGTTCTTGAGGGTGGCCAAGCGCTCGTACAGCGTTGCGCGCGAGATGCCTAGGAGCTTGGCGGCCGAAGCCTTGTTTCCCCCAGTCGCCGCCAGCGCCGATTGGATCGAGCTTCGCTCGATCTCGGCGATCAGTTGCGCGAGCGGGCGCGGCGTTCGGGGTGGTACGCCCTCGGGCAGTTCCACCACGGCGATCGGAAGGATGGATGCGAAGTCGGCGCTCGCAAGCCGCGGGTTGTCGGTGAACATCGCCGCCTGCTCGAGAACGTTGCGCAGTTCACGTACATTGCCCGGCCACTGATAGGAAGCGAGCACCGCGAGCGCCGACGGGTCGAGCTCCCGTTGCGGCATCCCGGTGCGAATGGCGATTCCCTCCAGCAGGCTTTCGGCAAGCGCTTCCAGGTCTTCCGGGCGCTCGCGCAGGGCCGGCAGCCGGATCGGCAGCACGTTCAAGCGATAGTAGAGGTCCTCGCGGAACCGCCCTTCGGCGACCAGCTTGCGCAGATCGCGACTGGTCGCCGCAATCACGCGGACGTCTACCTTGATCACCTGGTTGGAGCCGAGCGGCTCGACCTCCTGATCCTGCAGCGTGCGCAGCAGCTTCGCCTGCAGCGCAAGCGGCATGTCGCCAACCTCGTCCAAGAAGAGCGTTCCGCCATCGGCGAGCCGAAACTTGCCGTCGCGGCCCTTGCGATCCGCACCGGTATAGGCGCCCGGCGCGACGCCGAAGAACTCTGCCTCCAGCAGCGTCTCCGGAACGGCGGCGAGATTCACGCCGACGAACGCTCGCTCGGCCCTCCCGGAACCGGCGTGGATCGCGTGGGCGAGCAACTCTTTCCCGGTGCCGGTTTCGCCGAGCAGCAGCACGGTGGCGCCGGCCTGCGCTGCGCGCCGCGCCTGGCGCTTCACCTCCAGCACCAAGGGACTCGAGCCGATGAAGCTCGCGAACGTGTACTTGGCGCGGCGCTGGACTGCGAGCGCGCGGCGCGCTTCGTCGAGGTCGCGCTGCAGGGTGGCGAACTTCGCGATCAGCGGCTTCAGCGTCGTCTCCGGATGATCGAAGAGCACCATGCCGAGCGCGCCGATCACTTCGCCCGCCTCGTCGCGCAGCGGAATCCGCGACACCACGAACGTTCCGGCCTTGTTCGTCAGCAGGTCGACGAGGATCGGCTTGCCGGTCGCGATCACGTGCCGCATCAGCGTATTGGGCACCACTTCCTCGACCGACCGACCGACGAATTCCTCGACTCGCTCGAAGCCAAGCGCGGGGAGGAATTTCTTGTAGGCCTCGTTGATCCAGACTACCCGTCCGGCGCGATCGACGAGCATCATGCCCTGCGCCATGTCCGAGAAAAGCTCGAACATCGAGCGCGCCGCGAGTTTGAGGATCCCCTCGGCGTCGAGCGGCAGCGCCGCGCCCGGCGGGCCCCTCATTCCGAGCGCTGCTGCGGGCGGGGACGCTTGCCTACTGCGACGTTCAGTTCCAGGTCCTTGCCCTGGCGCTTCAGCGCAAGCCTGGCGTCCGTCCCGGGCGAGAGGCCCGCGACCGCATTCAGCACGCTTTGCGCCGTGACGACCGGCTTATCGTTCACCGACACCAGCACATCGCCCGGCTTCACGCCCGCCTTGTCTGCAGGTCCGTTGCGCAGCACGCCGCTGATCAATGCGCCGGTTGCGCCCTGCAACTTGAACGACGCCGCCGTGGCGGCGCTGACATCCTGCATCTCGACGCCGATCCAGCCGCGCGCGACCGTGCCCGTGCGCACGATCTGCTCGAGCACCATCTGCGTCGTGGAAGCCGGAATCGCGAAACCGATGCCGATCGAGCCGCCGGATTGCGAGACGATGGCGGTGTTGATGCCGACCAGGTTTCCCTGGATGTCGATCAACGCGCCGCCGGAATTTCCCTGGTTGATCGCGGCGTCGGTCTGGATGAAATTCTCGAAGACGTTGATCCCGAGGCCGGAGCGGTTGACCGCAGACACGATGCCAGCCGTCACGGTTTGTCCGATTCCCAGCGGATTGCCGATCGCCAGCACCACATCCCCGACGCGCAACGTATCCGACGAGCCGAACGCAATCGCCGGCAGCTTGTCGGCCTTCACCCGCAGTATGGCAAGGTCGGTCTCCGGGTCGCTGCCGACAACCTGCGCCAGCATCCGGTTGCCATCCGGCAGCGCCACTTCGATTTCGTCGGCGGCTTCCACCACGTGGTTGTTGGTCACGATGTAGCCGGTACCGCTGACGATCACTCCCGACCCCAGGCCGGTTGCGCGTTCGCTGCCGAAAAAGCGGCGAAACCGGGGATCGTTGAACGGTGCGCTGCGCACTTCCTTCGACGTGAAAACGCTCACCACCGAGGGCGCGGCGCGGTTCACCGCGTCGAAATACGAATCGATGCGCGCGACCCCTGCGGCGGGAGCGGGCGACGGATTGGCGATTTGCTGCGTCACATTCACCGCCGGGAGCGCGCCGCCCACCGGCCCCCGGGAGGGCAGCCATTCGGGACGAAACGTCGACACGACGAAGAGTGCGGCCACGCAAATCGTGACGGCCTGCGCGAAGAGGAGCCAGAGTCGTTGCATCGGTTTCGAGCAATCTAACATATGGGTACGCGGCGGTGCCTGTTCCGCGGGCCTGGATTGTCATTGATTAACAAAGGCTTGCGAGCGAAAACGTGGACATTCGGAAAGGCACCCGGTAGAATCGCGCGCTTCTTGCCGCAAGCCGATCGAGCGAAGGAACCGAAATGAACGAAGAAAAATCGATCGACCGCACGCGACGCAATCTGGTGATCGCGACTTCCGCCGCCGGGGGCGCGGCAGCGCTGGGTGCCGCAGTGCCGTTCGTCATGAGCATGTGGCCATCGGAGCGCGCGAAAGCCGCAGGCGCGCCGGTCGAGGTCGACATCTCGCGCATGGAGCCGGGCGAGTTGCGCGTGATCGAATGGCGCGGCAAGCCCGTGTGGATCGTGCGGCGAACGAAAGAGATGCTCGATTCGCTCAAGGCAGTCGAGCAGCGTCTGACCGATCCGTCCTCGAAATCCTCCAGCCAGCCCGACTACGCGAAGAACGAGTTTCGCGCGCGCAAGCCCGACGTGATGGTGATGGAAGGCGTCTGCACGCATCTTGGTTGCTCGCCGCAGCTGAAGACTGCCGCGGCGAGGGCCGAGATGGGCGCCGACTGGGCGGGCGGCTTCTACTGCCCGTGCCACGGCTCGAAGTTCGACTACGCCGGGCGCGTGTTCCGCGGCGCTCCGGCGCCGCTCAACCTGCCGGTGCCTCAATACACCTACCTGTCGGACACGACGATCCTGATCGGCGACGACAAGAAGGGGGCCTAGCGATGGCCGGCCGGCTGATGGCGCTGTGGAACTGGTTCGATTCGCGCATGCCGACGCTGGCGTCGGAATGGCGCAAGCACGCTGCCGAGTATTACGCGCCGAAGAATTTCAACTTCTGGTACTACTTCGGCTCTCTTGCGCTGCTCGTGCTGGTGATCCAGATCGTCTCCGGGATCTTCCTCACGATGCATTACAAGCCCGACGCCAACCTCGCGTTCGGCTCGGTCGAGTACATCATGCGCGACGTTGCCGGCGGCTGGATCATCCGCTACATCCATTCCACCGGCGCTTCGGCATTCTTCGTCGTCGTCTACCTGCACATGTTTCGCGGCCTGATCTACGGCTCGTACCAGCGGCCGCGCGAGCTGGTGTGGATCTTCGGGGTGCTGATCTACCTGACGCTGATGGGCGAAGCCTTCTTCGGCTACCTGCTGCCCTGGGGGCAGATGTCGTATTGGGGCGCGCAGGTGATCGTGAACCTGTTCGGCACGATTCCGTTCATCGGGCCGGACCTGGCGCTGTGGATCCGTGGCGACTACGTGGTCGGCGATGCGACGCTGAATCGCTTCTTCGCACTGCACGTCATCGCGTTCCCGCTCGTGCTGCTTGGCCTGGTGGTGGTGCACCTGCTCGCGCTGCACGATGTCGGCTCGAGCAACCCCGACGGAGTCGAGATCAAGAAGACGAAGGATCCGAAAACGGGACATCCGCTCGACGGCATTCCGTTCCATCCCTATTACACCGTGAAGGACCTGGTCGGCGCGATCGTGTTCCTCGCGGTGTTCTGTACCGTGATGTTCTTCACGCCCGAGGTCGGCGGCTACTTCCTCGAGTACAACAACTTCATTCCGGCCGACCCGCTGAAGACGCCGGAGCACATCGCGCCGGTGTGGTATTTCACGCCCTACTACACGATCCTGCGCGCAGTGCCGCCGCTCTTCGATTCGCAGTTCCCGGGCGTGCTGGCGATGGGCATCGCGGTGATGATCCTGTTCTTCCTGCCGTGGCTCGACCGCAGCCCCGTGCGGTCGATTCGCTATCGCGGCAGCGTGTACAAGGCCTGGCTCACCGCGTTCATCATCGCGTTCGTCGTGCTCGGCTACCTCGGCACCGAACCGACGACGGTCTGGGGTCAGTTCGCCGTGCGGGAGGACTCGTTCTTCGGCAAATACATCCTCGACACGAAGGATGTCGCGACCTGGGTCGGCAGGCTCGGCACCATTGTCTACTTCGCGTTCTTCTTCGCGATGCCCTGGTACACGGCGCGCGACAAGTGCCTGCCGGTGCCGGCGCGCGTGACGGTATGAGGGCCGCGATGAGAAGCCTGCTGGCGGCCCTGCTCGTTGCGCCCACGCTTGCGCTCGCGGCCGGCGGCGGCTACCGGCTCGATCCTTCGCCGCACGATCCGTACGATCTGGTGAGCCTGCAGGCGGGCGCGCGTACCTTCGTCAACTACTGCCTGAACTGCCATGGCGCGCAGTACATGCGCTACAACCGGCTGACCGAGATCGGCCTGACCGAAGCGCAGATCCGCGACAACCTGATGTTCGCTGCGGACAAAGTCGGCGAGACGATGCGCGTCGCGCTGAATGCCAAGGACGGCAAGGACTGGTTCGGCGTGCCGCCGCCCGATCTGTCGGTCATCGCCCGCTCGCGCGGCGCCGACTGGCTCTACACCTACCTGCGCACGTTCTATCGCGATCCGAAGACGACGCACGGCTGGAACAACGCGGTGTTCCCGAACGCCGCGATGCCGCATGCGCTGTGGACGCTGCAGGGCGTTCGCTCGCTCGACATGGTGTCGCGCGCCGACAAGGCAGGCCATGTGAGCATCGACTATCAGTGGAGCCAGATCGAGCCCGGGCTGCAGAGCGCCGTGCAGTACGACGCCACCGTGCGCGATCTGGTCAACTTTCTCGTCTACGTCGGCGAGCCGGGCGCCAATTCGCGCAAGCGGATCGGCGTCATCGTCCTCTTCGTCCTGGGTCTGCTGTTCGTCCTGGCCTACGCCCTGAAGAAGGCCTACTGGAAAGACGTCCACTGAAGGCCCACGAACGCGCCGGCCGGACTGCGCGCGCCGCGTCCGGCTTTTTCTCTTGAATCAGGAACCCGCGCCATGATGCAACTGTATTCCGGCACCACCTGCCCGTTCAGCCACCGCTGCCGCTTCGTGCTGTACGAGAAGGGGATGGATTTCCAGGTGATCGATGTCGACATGTACAACAAGCCGGAAGACATCGCGGTGATGAACCCGTACAACCGGCTGCCAGTGCTCGTCGAGCGTGACCTGATCCTGTACGAGTCGAACATCATCAACGAGTACATCGATGAGCGCTTTCCGCATCCGCAGCTGATGCCGGCGGATCCGGTGATGCGGGCGCGCGCCCGGCTGATGCTGTTCAACATGGAAGTCGAGCTCTTCTCGCAGATCGAGTCGCTCGAATCGGGCAAGGAGAAGCAGGTCGAGCGCTCGCGCGCGCACGTGACCGACCGGCTGATCGAGCTTGCGCCGGTGTTTACCAAGACGAAGTACATGCTGGGCGATGATTTCACCATGCTCGATGTCGCGATCGCGCCGCTGCTGTGGCGGCTCGATCATTACGGCATCCGCCTGAGCAAGGCCGCGGCGCCGCTGGCGAAGTATGCCGAGCGGATTTTTTCGCGGCCCGCGTTCATCGAGGCGCTGACGCCCTCCGAAAAGGTGATGCGCAGGTAGGGCGGAGATGAGCGAGATCCCGACCAAGCCCTACGTGCTGCGTGCCCTCTACGAGTGGTGCGTGGACAACGGCTATACGCCGCATATCGCGGTGCACGTCGACTCGCGCGCGCAGGTGCCCTCGGAGTACGTGAAGGCAGGCGAGATCACGCTCAACATTTCACCCACGGCGGTGCACAAGCTGCAGATGGGAAACGAGATGATCGAATTTTCTGCGCGCTTTGCCGGGGTCGCACGCCAGATCTCGGTCCCGGTGAGCGCAGTGCACGCGCTCTATGCGCGCGAAACCGGTCACGGCATGACGTTCGATCTGGAGCCGGTGAAGCCCGCGGTGGTTACCTCGGCGGAGAGCGAGCCTGAGCGTCCGAGGACCTCTCCGACCGCGCTTCCCGCACCGACCGCACCGCCGACCAAGCCGACGCGCCCCGGCGGCGGCAAACCGCAGCTCAAGCGCGTCAAGTAAGATTCGCCCCGGGCCGGCTTAGCTCAGGGGCAGAGCAGCTGATTTGTAATCAGTTGGTCGGCGGTTCAATTCCGTCAGCCGGCACCGCCCGCCGCGTATTGGTGCAACCGGTTGTAAAGCGTCTTCAGACTCACCCCAAGGATCGACGCCGCACGCCGCTTGTCTCCGCTGCACTCCTCGAGCGTGGCCAGAATCGCGTCCCGCTCCATCTCATTGAGCGGGGTTCCGACGGGAAACTGCAGGCATTTGCCGGACGCATCTTCGGTCTTGCTGGCCGACTGCGGGCGCCGGAACGCCGTCGCCGGCACGACCTCGACGATTTCGTCCGCAAGCACGAACGCGCGCTGGATGCAGCTCTTCAACTCCCGCACATTGCCGGGCCACGAATGCGCGCGCAGATTCGCAAGGGCGGCTTCATTGAACCGCTTGCTGGTGCCGGCCCGCTGGTTCAACTCGTCGAGAAACAGGCCTGCCAAAAGCTCGATGTCTTCGCCCCTTGCGCGCAGCGGCGGCAGGTGCACCGGGAATACCGCGAGTCGATACATCAGGTCTTCGCGCAGCTTTCCCTCCTCGACGGCATGCACCGGATTGCGGTTCGTCGCCGCGATGATGCGCACGCTCGAGGCCATTTCGGTATCGCCACCGACGCGGGTGAAGCAGCCGGAATCCAGCACGCGCAACAACCGCACCTGCATCTCGGGCGACATCTCGGTCACTTCGTCCAGGAAAAGGGTGCCGCCGGCTGCGCGCTCGAAGTAGCCGCGGTGCGAGCGCATGGCCCCGGTGAAGGACCCTTTCTCGTGGCCGAACAGTTCGGCTTCGATCAGCGTCGGCGCGATGGCGCCACAATTGACGGCGATGAACGGCTCTCCCGCCCGATCGCTCATGCGATGGATCGTCTGCGCCACGAGTTCCTTGCCGCTGCCGCTCTCGCCGACCACCAGGACGGTCAGGTCGGTAGGCGCCACCTTGTCGATGATCTGATAGACCTCGCGCATCGGCGCCGAGGCGCCATGCAGCGTTCCGTACCGCGACGACGTGGGCACCAGGCGCAACGTCTTCTTGTCCGCCTCGCCGCTTTCCGGCTTTTCCGCTGACAACGCGCCACGATCTGGTGTGGCTATGGAATTCATTGGAGCCCCTTTCGCGGCGTGGCTTGGCACGCGGGGCAGTATAGGAGCGCACCTCGATGCGTGATGTCGGTGCGCGCGAGAAGCCGGTGTAGGACGCTGTCCTACGCGGTGCCGCGCAATCGTGACATCGCTTATTGCTTGTCCGGCGTGGCTCCTTCGGTTGCGGTCTTTCGCAGTTCCGGTGGATCGTCGACGTTGTAAGCCTTCAGCAAGTCGCGCGCCGAG
>DASUMM010000308.1:0-2210 GCA_036277655.1 Burkholderiales bacterium
CCGGAACGCAAAAGCGCTCCAGGCCATCAACAGACTACGGTTCTACGCGCGCGGCTCGCCGCGATCGTTGACCGTGACGGTGGAGCCCGGTGGCGTGGTCATCTGCATCCGGTATTCCTGCCCGCGGAACATGTAGGTGACATCCCAGTAATCCGGCCGGGCGGCGCTCGGTACGTTTTCGCAACGCTGCACGTCTTGCGTGCGCGCCGGCTGGGCGCCGCTGCGACCGACCTGCGAGCCGAGCGCACCTCCGGCGACTGCACCGCCGACGGTGGCGATGTCCTGGCCGCTGCCGCTGCCGATCTGGTGGCCGAGAATGCCGCCGATCACGGCGCCGGCAATCGCTCCAGGGACGTTCGCGGCGCGACGATCCTGCGGGATCTGCTCCTGCTCGACCCAGCAGCGCCGCTCGGGGGTTCCGAGCACCGCGCGCACGGAAGTGACGTTGGCCTCGTACAGCCGCTCGTTGTCGCGCCGGCGGTAGTCGTGGCGGGCAGAGGCTGAAGGAGCGTATCGATTTTCGTCGACGCGCACATCGCGCCTCACGATCCGCACCGAAGAGACACGATCGTTCAGGCCCATCGCCGACAGGGACGCATATTGGCCCGGACGCAGGACCCGGCAGCGGCCGGTGAACCGGGGGCCGTCGCAGACTTCCCAGCGCTCGCCGTCAACTATCACCGATGAAGCGCGGTCATTGAATCCGAAGCGCTCGAAATCACGCACCTGTCGTTCGGTGGTGAAAGAGCGGCCCGCAAAGCGTTCGCCTTCGTAGAAAGTGATCTGCCCAGGCCCGGGCTGTGCGGCCACAGGAGGAGGCGGCGGCGAATAGCGCCTGTCATCGACGCGCGAGTCGCGGCCCGCGATCCGTACCGAGGAAACGCTGTCGTTCAGGCCCATGTCGCCCAACGACGCATACCGGCCTTCGCGCAGCACGACGCAGCTGCCGCTGAACCCGGCGCCGTCGCAAACCTGCCAGGGTTCTCCGCGGACCTCCACCGAGGAGGCGCGATTGTTGAACCCGGACCTCTCGAGGTTGGTGATCTGCTGGCCAGTGGTGAAAGAGCGGCCCTGAAAATTGCCGTGCTCGTAGAAAGTCACGTCGGCAGTCGCCTGTGCGGCGAAAACCGCCGCGGCCGCCGCCAACCCGTTCTGCAATATTCTGTTCATGAACTTCTCCCGAAAATAAGAATTGCGCGCTCCACAATGGATGCGAAACCGGCGTCATGCCGGTCCGGCGGCAACAGTGCCGAATATGACGCCGGCCATGAGGCTCGGTCTGTGCGGGCCCGTACATTGCGCGCTCCCAGGGGCGCGTAGCATGGCCCCATGGCCATGCAAGAGGGCGCGGCAAGCGCGAAGATCGGTGTCTCCGAAGGTCCCGGCGGCGTGCCTTTTCGCAGACGCGCAGAAGACGCGCTGCTCAAGGCGGGGGCGCTGCAGCGCGCGATCTTCAACAGCGCGAACTTCTCGAGCATCGCTACCGATGCGAAGGGCGTCATCCAGATCTTCAACGTCGGCGCCGAGCGAATGCTCGGCTACGCGGCCGCCGAGGTGATGAACCAGATCACGCCGGCCGACATTTCCGATCCGCAGGAGCTGATCGCGCGCGCCAAGGCATTGAGCGTCGAGTTCTCGACGCCGATCACGCCGGGCTTCGAGGCGCTGGTGTTCAAGGCCTCGCGCGGGATCGAGGATATCTACGAGCTGACGTATATCCGCAAGGACGGCAGTCGTTTCCCGGCGGTGGTGTCGGTCACGGCGCTGCGCGATGCCGAAGACACGATCATCGGCTATCTGCTCATCGGCACCGACAACACCGCGCGCAAGCTCGTCGAAGCCGAGCAGAAAAAGCTCGACCAGCGGCTGCGCGACCAGCAGTTCTATACGCGCTCGCTCATCGAGTCGAACATCGACGCGATCATGACGACCGACGCGCAGGGCATCATCACCGACATCAACAAGCAGATGGAGGCGCTCACCGGGTGCACGCGCGACGAGCTGATCGGCGCGCCGTTCAAGAACCATTTCACCGATCCGCAGCGTGCCGAAGCGGCGATCAAGCGGGTGCTGAGCGGCGGCAAGGTCACCAACTACGAGCTCACCGCGCGCACCCGCGACGGCCGCGAGACCGTCGTCTCGTACAACGCGACCACCTTCTACGACCGGGACCGGCGGCTGCAGGGCGTCTTCGCCGCAGCGCGCGACGT
>DASUMM010000309.1:0-4283 GCA_036277655.1 Burkholderiales bacterium
CCGGCATGTCCTGGATCCACGCGCTCTCGGCCTGGACGCTGATATCGCTTGCGTGCGCGGTCTACTTCATTCGCCGCGGAAACGTGCGGGCGCACAAGGGCTTCATGGTCGGCACGTTCCTTGGATTGCTCGGCGCCGGCGTCGCCGCCCTCGCGCCAGGCCGCTTGCTGCTGCAGTGGATCGCGTAACGGCCGCTAGCGCGTGGCGCGCCGCCCTGCGTACGGGTTGCCGCCGGTGCGAAACTCGATCGACAGCGGCGTCCCGGTCAGCTTGAACGCGTTACGGAAGTAGCCCTCGAGGAAGCGCCGGTACGCATCCGGCACCTGGTCGAGCGAATTGCCGTGGATGATGATGCGCGGCGGATTCATGCCACCCTGGTGCGCATAGCGCATCTTCGGCCGTGCGTACCCTTTGCGCGGCGGCGCCTGGCGGGCGACCGCGGCGATCAGCGCACGCGTGAGCTTCGGCGTCGGCAGCTTCGCCATCGCGGAAGCGTAGGCGGCATCCACCGAGCGCATCACTTCGCGCAGGCCCTTGCCTTCCTTCGCCGAGATGAAGTGCAGCTCCGCAAACCCGAGAAAACCGATCTTGTATTGCAGCTCCGCCCGGACGCGGTCGCGCTCGACGCGACCGGCCGCATCCCATTTGTTCACGGCGATCACCACCGCGCGCCCCCGCTCGAGGATGAAGCCGGCGACGTGCGCATCCTGGTCGCTGATTCCCTCCAGCGCATCGAGCACGAGCACCGCGACGTTCGCCGCCTCGATCGCCTGCAGCGTCTTCACGATCGAGAAGCGCTCGACCCTCTCGCCGCTTTTTCCCCGCTTGCGCAGCCCCGCCGTGTCGATCAGCGTGTACGCGCGGCCGGCGTGCTGGAACGGCACCTCGATCGGATCGCGCGTCGTTCCCGGCTGGTCGAAGACGACCACGCGGTCTTCGCCCACCAATGCATTCACGAGCGTCGATTTGCCGACGTTCGGCCGCCCGACGATCGCCACGCGGGGGTGGCGCGCCTCCTCCAGCTCTGGTGCTTCTTCCTCCTCGGGGAAATCTTCGAGGATCGCCTCGAGCAGTTCGCGCACCCCTTCGCCATGCGCAGCCGAGATCGGCGCGGGAGATCCGAGGCCCAGCTCGTGGAATTCGGAGGTGGCGACGTCGGGCGCAATCCCTTCGCTTTTGTTGACGGCGATCCAGAGTTTCGCGGGAAGCCGCCGCAGCCGCTCGGCGATCGCTCGATCCGCCGGCGTGAGCCCCGCGCGCGCGTCGGTGATGAAGACGACCGCATCGGCCTCGGCGATCGCCTGCTCCACCTGGCGCGCCATGTGCGCGAAGAGTCCCTCCTTCGCCTCCGGCTCGAGGCCCCCGGTGTCGATCGCGAAGAATGGACGACCGCCCAGCCGCCCCTCGCCGTAGTGACGGTCGCGCGTCGTTCCCGGCGCGTCGACCACGATTGCGTCGCGCCTGCGCGTCAGCCGATTGAAGAGCGTGCTCTTGCCGACGTTCGGTCGGCCGACCAGCGCAAGGACCGGCTTCACTTCAGGCTGAGCGCGTACAGCCCGCCGTTCCTGGTCTGCACCAGCAGCCCCGAGGGAAGCTTGAGCGGCGCGGCCAGGACCGGGCTGCCGTCGGTGGCGAAGCGCGCGAGGAACGTCCCGGCTTCGCGCGAGAGGAAATGCACGTAGCCCTGCAGGTCGCCCACCGCGACTTCGCTTTCGATCGGCAGCGGCAGCGACAAGCGCCGGTGCGCGAGCCGGTCCTGCTTCCACACGCTGCGGCCGTTGCTGCGATCGAGCGCGTGCACGGCACCCCGGTCGTCGCTGAGAAAGGCGTAGCGCGCATCGAACGACACGCCGGTGAGCGTCGAGAATTCGCGCACCCATTGCTGCGTGCCGTTCTGCGCGTCGTAGCAACCGACGCGCCCCTGGTAGGCCGCCGCGCACACTTCGCGCCCCTGCGCGGCCGGAACGCCCATGATGTCCGCGACGCGCTCGAGCTCCGTCGATCCTTTCGGCGACGCCACCGTCGCTTCCCAGCGCATGGCGCCGTTCGCAAGCGAGATCGCCACCAGCTTGCCGCCCGAAAAACCGGCGTAGGCGAGCTTGTCGTGCACCGTGACGCCGGCGGGCGAGCGCACCGCGAGCGGCCCCGCGGCGCGCTGGAATACCCAGCGGCGCTTGCCGTCGGCAGGGTCGAACGCGAAGATGCGGCTGTCAGCGCTGCGCACCAGCACGAGGTCCGCGGCGACCACCGGCGGTGCGATCACCTCGCTCGAAGCGCGTGTCTTCCATCGCGGCTTGCCGTCCTTCGCATCGAGCGCGATCACTTCGCCTTCCTCGGTCGCCACCGCGACCAGCACGCCGTCGCTGCCGACGCCCGCCGAGAGCCGCACCCCGGCGGAAGATCGCCAGCGCACCTGTCCGGTCGCGGCGTCGATTCGCGCCACGGTGCCGTCGCGCGCAGCGGCGTAGACGCTGTCGCCGGAAAGAACCGGGCTGAAGAAGAACCGATCGGCGGTGCCGACGCTCGCCGACCAGAGCACCCGGACGGGCTGCGCTCCGGTGAGCGGCGGCAACTCGGCCGGCTTGGGCCCTGCGGGACCGGACCACCAGTCGAGCGGATTGAGGCTTGGCATGCTCGAGCACGCCGCGAGCCCCGCAAGCGCCGCGGCGACCAGGGTCGCGATTAGACGCCGCACGCTAGCCCCCGAGCGCATCGAGGCGCAATTGCACGCCGGCGCGGAACGATTCGCTCGACTTATCGGCTTTTTCGAGCGCGAGGCGGTACGCCGCCTTTGCTTCCGCGGTCTGCGCCTTGGCCGCGAGCACGTCTCCCTTCGTCGCCGCAAACTGCGCGACGAAAGCGTCGCCATGCTTTGCCTCGAGCACTTTCAGCGCCTCGTCGTACGCCTTCTCGTCCAGCAGCAGCGCGGCAATCCGCAGCCGGGCGATATCGCGCAGATCGTCGAACGGCGAGCGATCGATGACCCACTGCAGCGCCGCCTTGGCGGACTTCACGTCCTTGCGGTCGTAGTGAAAGCGCGCCGAGACGAGCGCAGCGAGCGATGCATAGAGCGTGCGCGAATAGTTCTCGGCGAGCGCGCCGGCGGCGTCCCGCACGGCCTTCGCATCGCCGCTCTGGGTCCCTTTGGCGAGCTGCTCGTAGAGCGAGTTGGCTTCCGCGATTTGCGTGCGCTGGTACCAGTTCCAGCCCTGCCAGCCGGCAGCGCCAACAGCCACCGCAGTGATGAGCGAGAGCACCAGGTTGCCGTGGTCGTGCCACCAGGCCTTCAGCGATGCCACCTGCTCCTGTTCTTCGAGATCGAGCGCCATCAGATTCCCCGTTTCAATTCTTCAGAATGTCCTGCACTGCGCGAGCCGCGTCGGCAAGCGGGTGGTCGGCCGCGCTGCCGGTCGCGAGATTCTTCACCTGCACCGAGTTGCGCGCGAATTCCGTCTCCCCCGCAATCAACGCAATGCGGAAGTGCTTGCGGTTTGCGTAGGCGAGCTGGTTTTTCAGCTTCGCGGTCTCGAGGTACACCTCGGTATTCACACCGGAGCGCCGCAGCTCGCTTGCGAGCGCAAGATAGCGATCGAGATAGCGCGGGTCGAGCGTCGTCACCAGCACTTCGGCCGGACTGCGCAGCGGTGCATGCAGCAGCCCGGCTTCCTTCAGGCGCGAAAAGAGCCGCGTGAGGCCGATCGAGATGCCGACCCCGGGCAGGCGTGTCTCGGTGAACGTGCTGGCGAGATCGTCGTAGCGGCCGCCCGAGCAGATGCTTCCCAGCTCCGGGGCATTGACGAGCGTCGTCTCGTAGATCGTGCCGGTGTAGTAGTCGAGCCCGCGTACGACGCTGAGGTCGATTGCAAACGAAGCATCCGGCACGCCGAACTGCCGGATCGCGCCGACAACGTCGGTCAGCTCCTTCCGCCCCTGGCGGTACTGCGCGTTGTCGATTCCGAGCCCTTCCAGCGCAGCCAGCGTCTCGGCGCTCGTGCGCCCGGTGGCGACCAGCTGATAGAGCCGCCTCGACTCTGCAGCCGGCATGCCTTCCCTTTCGAGCTCGGCGCATATCCTTGCCGGCTCTTCCTTCTCGATCTTGTCGAGCGATCGCAGCACCGCGCTCGCGCCCGCCTCGGGCACCGCGAATCCTTCGAGCAAACCCTTCAGCAGCTTGCGGTTGTTGATGCGAATGCGGAATTCCCCGATCGCCATCTCGCCGAAGACGCTGTAGATGACGCTCGGGATCTCCGCCTCGGCGAGATAGCTCAGGTGCTCGCGGTTGA
>DASUMM010000310.1:0-11243 GCA_036277655.1 Burkholderiales bacterium
TGAAACCAGTCCTTTTCATGCTCCGCATAGAAACTGCGCACGACATAGGAAGCGAGCCGCTCGAGCAGCTCCTTTTCGCTCGTCGCGACATGGATCTGGAAGTTGCCGAAGCGCAGGAACGAGGGCGCGACTCGGCAGACGATCGCACCCGGTTCCGGTTGCGGATTGCCGTCGTAGAACATGTCGCGGATCACTTGCTCGCCGGTCGCGACGAGCGAAAGCGCGCGCGTGGTCGGTACGCCGAGGAAATGCATCGCCTCGCTGCACAGGAACTCGCGCAGGGACGAGCGCAGCACCGCGCGGCCGTCGGCGGTACGCGCATACGGCGTCTTGCCCGCGCCTTTCAACTGCAACTCCTGTCGCGTGCCGTCGCGCGCGATCATTTCTCCGAGCGTGATCGCGCGTCCGTCGCCGAGCTGCCCGGCCCAGGTGCCGAACTGATGCCCCCCATACCGTGCGGCATACGGCTGCATCCCCGGTTGCACGCGGTTTCCCGCCAGGATCTCGAGGCTCGCCGGCGACGGGCGGCTCAATCCGAGATAGTCGGCGAGCGGATCCGACCAGGCGAGCAACTGCGGCGCCGCGACTGGCGTTGGCGCGACCAGCGTGTAGCTCGCGTTGCGCACCTGGCGCGGGACATTCACCGGCACGGGGTCGGCCGGCATCTCACGCACGAAATTGCTCTCGAGCGAGAGTGCCGCGAGGTCGAGCGGGGCGCGGATCGATAGGTCCATGGGCCGTTGGACAGCGGGCCGCCGGCGCGATTCCCTGCGCTTAAGCCCCTTCGCAAATCCGGAAATCGCGCACTACGCCATCGCCGAGCGTGCGCAGCGCTTCCTGGTAGCCCGGGCTTTCACGGGCTGCGATCGCCGCATCGAGACTGTCGAACTCGACGATGACGGTTCGCTGCAGATGACCCTGCTCGTAGGCCTTTGCCGCAGGGCCTCGCACGACGAACCGCCCGCCCGAGCGCTGGATCGACGGTGCCGCGAGCTTCGCGTATGCAGCGAGCTTCTCCGGATCCTTGATCGAGTGGTAGCACGAAACCCAGTAACCCTTCGCCATTTCCGTCTTCTCCTTCGTGAGTTGTGGCGGTGACCCTACTTGCGCTCGGAAATCATCTTCAGCAGCTGGTCCATCGTCTGGTCGGCCCAGAACTCGGGGTCCTCGTCGATCAGCGCTTCGCCGGCGGCGACGACCTCGGGGCCAAGCTTCCTGCGGCTGCACCAGCCGCGCCAGAAATCCTTCACTTCCTCGGTGCTCATTCGCATGGCGAAAACCCCCCGGTAAGCCGCTATTTTCCTACTATAGTTACACGCTGAGGAGGTCATCACGCCGGTCGACACTTTCGTAGAAAACGCCTGGTACGTCGCAGGCCGCTCGCAGGAATTTGCCGTCGACGAGCCGCAGGGACGACAGATGGCGGGGAAGCCCGTGCTCGTCTGGCGCACACGCAACGGCAACGTCGGCGCGTTCGATGATCGCTGCGTGCATAAGCGCATGCCATTGTCCGAGGGTCGCGTGCTCGCTGACGGCATGCTCGAGTGCCCCTACCACGGCTTCTGCTACGACGCGGCCGGCAAGTGCCAGCGCATTCCCTCGCAGCTCGATCGCCCGGTGCCGACGCGCGCGAAGCTGAAACCCTTCCCGGTGCTCGAGCAGGACGGCCTCGTGTGGGTGTGGCCCGGCGATCCGACGAAGATCGGCGTGGTGCAGCCGCCGCGCACACCGGAAATCTCGGCAGAGGACTGGGAAACGCACATGTTCGAGCCGCGGCTGGTGCCGGCGAACTACATGCTGCTGATCGAGAACCTGATGGACATCACGCATTTCTATCCGCTGCACGACGGCAACATCGGCGACATCGAGCAGAGCAAGATTCCGATCACGGTGCACGAGGACACGAAGTACGGCACGCCGACGGTGTGGACCGAGCGCAGGGTGCAAGCGTACAAGCAGCCGCCCTTCATGGTCGACTGGTGGGGCGTGCCGGTGGTGGATCGCTGGCACACGCACCAGATGGTTGCGCCGGGCCTCACGCGGGTCGAGCTGCGTTGCGCGCCGCCCGGAAAGCTCGGCCAGCCCGAGCACGAGTTCGGCTACGTGATCCATCATGCGCACACGCCGGTCGGGCCGGTGAGCCATTACTGGCGGCTGTGGGTCAGCACGGAGAGGGGCCGTTCCTCGGCGTCCGATCCGTCGCGCAGCGTCACGCAGCGCATCGCCGAGACGTTCCCCGCGGTGATGGAGGAAGACCTGTGGGCGCTCGAGCGCCAGCAGCAGATGTTCGAGTACGCGGACGACGATTACCACGAGGTGTTCCTGCGCTCGGACCAGGCGCTGCTGAAAGCGCGCAAGATCCTCGCCGACCTGGAGCAGTCGAACCGCGGCAAGAAATCGGCGCCCGCGCGAGAACTCGAATACGCAAAGCCCTGAGCGGAACGATGGCGCGCAGCGGCCCGCTCGAAGGTCTCAGGGTGCTGGAGTTCGGCCAGATCGCGGCCGGGCCGTTCACCGGTTCACTGCTCGCGGACCTTGGCGCCGACGTGGCGAAGGTTGAGCGTCCGGACGGCGGCGACGACATGCGCCGCTGGCCGCCGCTCACCGCAGGGCCCGCCGGCGAGCGCTACAGCGAGAACTTCGCCTCGATCAATCGGAACAAGCGCAGCATCACGGTCGACCTGAAGGACGCAACGCAACTCGCGCGGCTGAAGGGGCTGTGCGAGCGCGTCGACGTGATCATCGAGAACTACCGGCCCGGCGTGCTGGAGCGCCTCGGTCTCGGATACGACGCATTGCGCGCAGCCAATCCCGGGCTCGTCTACTGCTCGATCAGCGGGTTCGGTCATAGTGGCCCGTATGCAAAGCGCGGTGCGTTCGACGCCACGATGCAGGGAATCAGCGGCGTGATGAGCGTCACCGGCGAGCCCGACGGCGCGCCCGTGAAGTGCGGCGTGCCGCTCGGTGATTTCGGCGCCGGGCTTTATGCCGCGTTCTGCATCGTCTCTGCCATCCTGCAAGCGCGGGAGAGCGGTGAAGGCGCGCACATCGATTGCTCGATGCTCGGCGGGCTGCTCGGCATGGCGGCGCTGCAGACGAGCGAATTTTTCGGCACCGGACGCGCGCCGAAGCGCCTTGGCTCGGCGCATCCGCGCGCGGCGCCGTACCAGGGGTTCCAGGCGAGCGACGCGCCGTTCATGATTGCGGCCGGCAACGACAAGCTGTGGCACTCGGTCTGCGATGTCGTCGGCCTGCAGGAGCTGAAAAGCGATCCGCGCTTTCAGACGGGAGCGCTGCGCGCGGCGAACCAGAAAGCGCTCGAAGCCATCCTGCAGCAGGAGTTCTCGAAGCAGCCGAAGGCGCACTGGCTCGCCGAGTTCGACCGGCACGGCGTGCCGTGCGCGCCGATCAACGATTACGCGGATGTTCTCTCCGACGAGCACGTGCGCGCGACGCGACTGGTGCGCGACATGACGCTCCCCAACGGGCACAGGACGAAGACGATCGCTTTCCCGATGGCGATCCGCGGGCACGAGTTCGAGGTCTACCGCTCACCACCGCTGCTTGGCGAACACACCGAAGAAGTGTTCGGCGAATGGCTGGAAAAGCAGGAGCGATGGCAAAAAGCATAACGATCGATCGCGCGAGGCGCCTGCGAGACGAGCCGCACAAGGGCCACAATCGCTGGCACCCGGATATTGCGCCGGTGATCGAGGTCGATCCCGGCGAGGAAGTGTCGCTCGAGACGCGCGACGCAAACGATCTGCAGATCAGTCCGGCGAGCACCGTCGAGGACCTGCAGAAGCTCGAGCGCACTGTGGCGCATCCGCTGACCGGGCCGGTGTACGTAAAGGGCGCGAAGCCGGGAGATCTGCTGGAGATCGAGTATCTCGACATCGTGCCCGAAGCGTACGGCTGGACGCGCTTCGCGCCCGGCAGCGGCTTCCTGCCGGATCTCTTCGACCATCATTTCGTGGTGCACTGGGAGATCACGCCCGAGTACGCGACCTCGCCGCAATTGCCGGGCGTACGCATTCCGAACGGTGCATTCATGGGAACGGCGGGCGTCGCGCCGTCGCATGAGCAGTTGCGTCGCTGGTCGGCGCGCGAAGCCGAGCTGAAAGCGCGTGGCGGACGAGTGTGGCCGCCGGATGCAACCGGAGCCGTGCCGGCGCAGGGCAAGCCCGCGACCGAGGGCCTGCGCACGATTCCGCCACGAGAGAATTGCGGCAATGCGGACGTCAAGCAGCTGACCAAGGGCTCGAAGCTTTTCGTGCCGGTGGCGGTCGATGGCGCACTTTATTCGGTGGGCGACGGGCATTACGCGCAGGGCGACTCGGAGTGCTGCGGCACTGCGATCGAGATGGGCGCCACTGCGGTGGTGCGCTTTCGCATCCACCGCGGCGAGGCGGCGCGACACAACATCGTGTGGCCGCGCTTCGCGCATCCAGGCTTTTTCCAGGCGCCGGAGCATGCGATGCCGCGCAATTTCATCGCCACGATGGGAATGCCGATCACGGAAGATGGCCGCAACGAGAACTGCGACATCACGCTTGCGGCGCGCAACGCCGTGATCCACATGATCGAGCTGCTCGGGGAGCGCGGTTGGACCCGCGAGCAGGCTTACGTTCTGTGCAGCGTGGCGGTGGACCTGCGCGTGAGTAACGTCGTCGACGTACCCAACGTGACCGTCTCGGCGCTGCTGCCGGAGGACATTTTTCCGTAGTCCGGGTGGCGTCGGCGATCGGCTGGCGAAACGCGCGCGCGCCGGCTTTGCTACACTAAATGCTGGCAACCACGAAAGGAGGTGATCCAGTGAGAGAACCCAAAGGCTTATCCGGTGGACGGTGCTCCAGGTGGATCAACATTCAATTGCGGAGCTCCGCCAGCTTCTGAGCCGGCAAGCCTCAGCACCATACGCCCCGGCCGCGCGAGCGGTCCGGGGCGTTTTCTTTTCCCCGCCCCTCGAGCCATGCAAAGCGCGCTGAGAATGGTCCCGCCAGGCGTCGCGCCGCCCGAGAAGCCGCTCGGCCGCATCGCGTTCATCTCGCGCTATGTGCGTAACCCGCTCTCGATCGTGCCGCGTGAAGCGTACGAGGAAGACTTTCTCCCGGTGCGGAGCCGGCGGGGGCCGATTGCCTGGATTACCGCCCCATCGCTCATCCGCGCAGTCCTGGTCGACGAGCGGGAGAAGTTTCGCAAGCTCGCGCAGATCCGGCTGCTCGGGCCGCTCCTTGGCAAGGGAATCCTGACGAGCGAAGGCGCCGACTGGCGCTGGCAACGTCGCGCCACTGCGCCGGTCTTCCGCCACCAGGACCTGATGACCTTCGTGCCGACGTTCGTGCGGCTTGCCGAGCGCGCGCTCGAGCGTTGGCGCGCATCGCCCATGGGCACGGTGCAGCCGATCGAGCGCGACATGACTGCGGTCACGTTCGATGTCATTTCGGCGACGCTGCTGCCTTCCGCCGATCGCACCGTTGCGCCGGCGGTCGAGCGGGCGACCGGTAGTTTCCAGCGCTCCGGCGCCTGGGCGCAGCTCTATGCGGTCGCCAATGTGCCGCGCTGGGTGCCGCAACCGGGGCGCTTGTCGATGGCGAGCGCGGTGCGCACCTTGCGCTCTTCGGTGGCGCGGCTGCTCGCCGAGCGCCGTGCCTCGGGCGGCGATTCAGGCGCGCCCGATGACCTGCTGCATCGCCTGATCGCCGCGCGCGATCCGGAAAGCGGCCAAGCGATGAACGACGAGCAGTTGATCGACAACCTGCTCACGTTCTATCTCGCAGGCCACGAGACGACGGCGAAGGCCCTCACCTGGACGCTCTTTCTGCTCTCCCGCTCGCCGCAATGGGCGAGTGCGCTGGAAGAGGAGGTTGAGCGAGTGACCGGCGGTGCGCCAGTCGATGCCACCCACATCGAGCACCTGCGGCTGGTGCAGCAGGTGCTCAAGGAATCGATGCGGATTTATCCGCCGGTGCCGATGATGAGCCGGCAGGCGGTGGAGGACGTTCGCATCGACGGACATCCGATTCGCGCCGGCACTTCGGTGGTGATTCCCATCTACGCAATCCATCGCCATCGCAGGCGCTGGCAGGATCCGGATGCATTCGATCCCGAGCGCTTCGCGCCGGAGCGCGAGGAGGGGATTCCGCGCTATCAATACATCCCGTTCGGCGCCGGTCCGCGCATCTGCGTCGGCAATGCATTCGCAATGATCGAGGCGACTGCGATTCTCGCGACGCTCGCGCGCCGTGCGCGCTTCCATCCGGTGGAAGGGCACCAGCCGGAGCCGATTGCGCGCGTGACGCTGGTTCCGCGCGGCGGCATGCCGCTCAAGGTGTCGCTGCGATCCTGAGGAAGAGCGTTACCAGCGCATCCGGCCCGCGCTGCGCGCTCCAGTGGCCGTGAAGGTTGGCGTCGAACTGTGCGCCCTGGGGAACGGTGTCGGCGGCGACGAAATGCTTGCCGGGGCCGAAGATGCGCGAAGTTCCATCGCGCAGCCCGATCTCCATCTCGCCCTCGAGGATGAACACCCATTGCGGGATCGGCGTGCAATGCCACTGGCTGCGGAAACCGACCGGGCTGCTGCGGAGCTGGTAGCCCGGTGAGGCGAACAATTCGGAGAGCATCGCCTGAGGCGTTCCGCCGTCGAGCGGCACCGGCTCCTCGCGGAATTTCGCCCGACCGTCACGATCGGTATAGAGAACGATTTTGGGAAAGGTCTGCACAAGAAAAAAGGCCCGCTGGCGCGGGCCTTGTCGTTCCTGGCCGTCGGAACTACATCGGCCGGATGTTCGTCGCCTGGTCGCCCTTCGGTCCGGTGGTGACGTCGAAAGTGACCTTCTGGTTTTCCTTCAGGCTCTTGAAGCCCGAGCCCTGGATCGCCGAGAAATGCGCGAAAAGATCCTTGCCACCGCCGTCCGGCGTGATGAAGCCGTAGCCTTTCGCATCGTTAAACCACTTGACGGTTCCTGTTGCCATGTTCGACTGCCTCTCCTAAAAAATGATGAATGGGCTTCTTAGCCCGTCGTGCCGGAAACGCCAAGGACATTAACGCGGGAACCTGCAAGAACCTGCGGATTGCCTTCATGCGCCAGCGGCGCGGATTGTACCGGATTTGCCCATGCCAGGCAGTCGCTAGAACCCCCGGCAGGTCGAAGGCAAGCGGTCGACCGTGATGTCGGTGCCGTCGACGCTGGCGCCGCAGCGCCAGCGCGCCACCCGGACGCCGGGCCCGCTCAGCAGGGTGTTCGTGTTGTCGAGCGGGGCCATGGTGATCGTATGGAAATCGAGCCGCAGGTCTCCCGTCCCTCGCACTCCGACCTTGATGATCCCTTCATTGGTCGTGTCGATGGTGTCTACGTACTTGCTGTGGTTCGCAGCAACTTCGCAACCCCAGTTGCCGGCGGTGGGAAGCGTATCTGCGCTGAGATAGACCTCGGCGATCAAGTTTCGACAGTTAGTGAGCGCAAGAATGGCTTCCCCCATCTTCGCCCGCGCGGCGTACTCATTCGCCGCCCGCACCGCGATCGTCGCCAGGACGCCGATGATGACGACGACGATCATGATTTCGATGATCGTGAAACCAGCCTGATTTTTCCTCATTCCTTCGCCCCCTCTCCGGGCTCTTGCGGCTGGATCAACCCCGGGTCGCAATCCTCGTGCCCGGTTTTGTAGGCAGATCCAGGTTCCTAATATAAAGGAGAACTTCACTCCCGGACTAGAGAAAAACGGAACAAGAAGTGCCGTAATGCGTCAGCACCAGCGACGCTTTGCGTCGATCGTTTTCGCTCATCCGCTGTCGGGTTGTGCCACTTCGCGCGGCGGCGGGCGGCCGCCGCCGAATTGCGCCCAGGCGACGCCCGCCATCGTCACCGCGGCGCCGGCCAGCTTGAGCGGCGAAAACGATTCGCCGAGCGTGAACCAGGCGACGACGCCGGCGATCGGCGGCATCAGGTATTGGAGCGGCGCGCTGCGCGCGACGCCGCGCACGGCGCTCACCCAGCTCCACACCAGCCAGCCGAGGAACGACGACACCACCGCTGCCCAGAACATCCCGAACCAGACCTTCCAGGAAAGATCGGTGAGCGAGGCGGCGAGGAAGGAAGGCAGCGTGACGAGAAGCAGCGGCGGCGCCCCGAAGAGCAGCGTGTATGCAAGGACCGGCAGCGGCCCGTAGCGCAGCACGAGCGGCTTGACGATCACCGTGTAGAGCGAGAAGAGCGAGGCGGCGAAGACGAGCACCAGGTCGCCGATGCCCGCGAGCGCCAGGCCGCCGACGAACTTCTCCGAAAGGAACACCACGATGCCGAGAAAAGCGATCAGCGTTCCTGCGAGCTGCCGCATGCGCAGACGCTCGACGCCGAGCACGGCAAGGATCAGCAGCGTCCACAACGGACCGCTCGTCAGCACCAGCGCCGACGAAAACGCGGTCGACAGGTTGATTCCCCAGGTGACGATGCCGACGTGCAGCGTGTGCCCGATCAGCCCGGCGAGCGCGAACCGCGGCAGATCCGCCCGGCGCGGCCACGACTTCGGCAGGTGATGCCGATAGACGATCACGAGCAGCAGCGAGCCGAGCACCACCATGACGAGGAAGCGGATGAAGAGGAACGGGCCGACGCCCAGTGAGCCGAGCACGAACTTGGTGACGCCGAAGTTCGCGCCCCATACGAACATCATTGCCACGGCTGCGGCGAGCGCGGCGCGCGATTGCGCTTGCGGAGTCATGTCGGCGGCCGCAGAGGGTACACTACCCGCGTGCTGGCCGCGCGCCCTTCGATCCGCTCGCTCGCTCCTTCGAAGATTCGGGAGCTTTTCAACGAAGGATTCGGCGGCGACGTGCTCGCGTTCTGGGTCGGCGAGCCGGACGAGCCGACGCCGGAATTCATCCGCGCGGCGGCGCTCGACTCGATCCGCGCCGGCGAGACGTTCTACACGCACAACCTCGGCATTCCGGAGCTGCGCGGAGCGCTGGCCGCGTACTTGTCGCGGCTGCATCGTGCGGTTTGCGCCGACCGCATCGCGGTGACGAGCGCCGGCGTCAACGCGCTGATGCTCGTCTCGCAGCTGCTGGTCGATCCGGGCGATCGCGTGGTCGAAGTCGTGCCGCTGTGGCCGAACCTGCAGGAGATTCCGAAAATCCTCGGCGCGCACGTCACCACCGTGGCGCTGGAATTTTCACCCGCCGGCTGGCGGCTCGATGTCGAGCGGCTGCTGCAAGCGCTCGAGCCGGGCACGCGCGCGGTGTACATCAACTCGCCGAACAACCCGACCGGCTGGACGATCGAGCGCGATGCGCAGCGTGCAATCCTCGGGCATTGCCGCCGGCATGGCATCTGGATTTTCGCCGACGACGCTTATGAGCGCGTCTATTTCGGCGCCGAGGCGGCGGCGCCGTCCTTCCTGGATCTCGCCGAACCGGGCGATCGCCTGGTGAGCGTCAACACGTTCTCCAAGACCTGGCTGATGGCCGGGTGGCGTCTCGGCTGGGTCGTGGTGCCGGCCGAGCTGATGGAGGATCTGGGCAAGCTCATCGAGTTCAACACCTCGTGCGCCCCGGTGTTCGTGCAGCGCGCCGGCGTGCTCGCCGTCACCGAAGGCGAGGCAGTGATCCGGCGCTCGCGCGAGCGGCTTCGTCATGCGCGCGATTTGCTGGTGGGCGAGCTGCAGTCGATGCCAGGCGTCGAAGTGGCGCTGCCGCCGGGCACCATGTATGCCTTCTTCCGCGTGGAAGGGATGAGCGACAGCCTTGCGTTTTGCAAGCACCTGCTGCGTACGGCGAAGCTCGGCCTTGCGCCCGGTTCGGCGTTCGGTCCCGAAGGCGAAGGGTTCGTGCGCTGGTGCTTCGCAGCGAGCGAAGAGCGGCTGCGCGAAGGAATCGAGCGCCTCAAAAACGTGCACGGGTCTTCGGTCGCGCACCGCAAGCAGGCATAGCGATTCCGGCGCCAGCGCGCCCTCTGAGAGGAAATCCATTCCAATCAAGCGTCTGACGCGCGAGCGGGCGCTGGCACGGCGGTTGCGATGAGGCATGGCCGAGGCGGTCGGGAGACTGCCAGCCAGGCTCAAAATTTTTCGAAGGGGAACCTCGCAACCATGAAGCGCCGCACATTCATCCGGCAGTTGGCAGTCACCGCGGCAGTCGCCGCCGCATTCGGAACGACGAGCGTCTACGCGCAGCAGAAGACGGTGAAGATCGGAGTGCTGCATTCGCTCTCCGGAACGATGGCGATCAGCGAGACGGTGCTGAAGGACGTCGTGCTGATGGCGGTCGACGAGATCAACGCCAAGGGCGGCGTGATGGGCCACAAGATCGAGCCGGTGGTCGTCGACCCGGCCTCCAACTGGCCGCTCTTTGCCGAGAAGGCGCGCCAGCTGATCTCGCAGGACAAGGTCGCAGTCACGTTCGGCTGCTGGACTTCGGTTTCGCGCAAGTCGGTGCTGCCGGTGTTCGAAGAGCTGAACGGGCTCCTTTTCTACCCGGTGCAGTACGAAGGTGAGGAGATCTCGAAGAACGTGTTCTACACCGGCGCCGCGCCGAACCAGCAGGCGATCCCGGCGGTGGAATACCTGATGTCGAAGGATGGCGGCGAAGCCAAGCGTTGGGTGCTGCTCGGCACCGATTACGTCTACCCGCGCACGACGAACAAGATCCTGCGCGCGTTTCTGAAGTCCAAGGGAGTGCAGGATGCCGACATCATGGAGGACTACACTCCGTTCGGCCATTCCGACTACCAGACGATCATCGCGAAGATCAAGAAGTTCGCTTCCGAAGGGAAAAAGACCGCGGTCGTCTCGACGATCAACGGCGACTCGAACGTGCCGTTCTACAAGGAGCTTGGCAACCAGGGCCTGAAGGCGACCGATGTGCCGGTGGTCGCCTTCTCGGTCGGCGAAGAAGAGCTGCGCGGGGTCGACACCAAGCCGCTGGTCGGCCACCTCGCGGCGTGGAACTACTTCATGTCGCTGAAGAATCCCGAGAACGATGCGTGGAAGAAGAAGTGGGCCGACTACACGAAGGCGAAGAAGCTGCCGTACGCCGCCAAGCCGCTGACGAACGATCCGATGGAAGCCGCCTATATCGGGGTCTACATGTGGAAGCAGGCGGTCGAGAAGGCAAAGAGCTTCGAGGTCGACAAGGTGCGCACGGCGGTCTACGGCCAGACGTTCAAGGCGCCTTCGGGCATCGTTTCGAAGATGGACGAGAAGAACCACCACCTGCACAAGGCCGTGTTCATCGGCGAAGTGAA
>DASUMM010000311.1:0-2244 GCA_036277655.1 Burkholderiales bacterium
CTACGTGAGCTCCTGGCTCAAGTGCCACGAGCCGGCGATCTTCGTCGCCGCGCTGCTCAACTCGCAGCCGATGGGCTTCTATGCGCCTTCGCAGCTGGTGCAGGACGCGCGGCGGCACGGCGTCGAAGTGCGGCCGGTGGACGCGAGCGCGAGCGATTGGGACTGCTCGCTGGAGCGCCGTGCAGAGGGCGGCGCACAACCCGCGGTGCGCCTCGGCCTGCGCCTGGTCGCCGGCTTCGCGCAAGCCAGCGCCGAGCGGCTGATGGCCGCGCGCCGCAGCAGCGGCTTCGCCAGCGTGGAGGATCTCGCGCGCCGCGCGCAGCTCGACGCGCGCGACCTGCAACTGCTGGCGCAGGCCGACGCGCTGCAGTCGCTGGCCGGCCACCGCCGGCATCAGCTCTGGAGCGCGGCGGGGCAGGGCCGGCCCGAGAAGGCGCTGCTCGCCGACGCGCCGATCGTCGAGCGCGCCCACGAGCAGCCCAGCCTGTTCGAAGCGTCCGAGGGCGAGGCGATCGCGCTCGACTACCGCGCCACCGGCCTGACGCTGCGCCGCCATCCGCTGGCGCTGCTGCGCGCCAAGCTCGCGCGGCGCGGCTGGAAGAGTGCCGACGAGCTGGCGCAGCTGAAGGACGGCAGCAGCGCCTGGGCCTGCGGCATCGTCACGATGCGCCAGCAGCCCGAGACCGCCAAGGGCGTCATCTTCGTGACGCTGGAAGACGAGACCGGCAGCATCAACGTCATCGTCTGGCGCCACATCCGCGAACGCCAGCGCCAGCCGCTGCTGCGCTCGCGCCTGCTCGCGGTGGCGGGGCAGTGGCAGGCGCGTGATGGCAGCACGCACTTGATCGCGCGCCGGCTCGTCGACATGACGCCGTGGCTGGGGGCGGTGGCGACGAGTTCGCGCGATTTCCACTGAGCGGGCAGCGCACTCCCGTCAACTCTGACGACTCGATCCTTTCTGCGCCGGCCGGTACATTCCTTGTGGGGATAGGGCGCCGCTACGGACCTGCGGCATTTCTCGATTCAATACGTTGGTGTTAGGCCGCCCAGAGAAGCGCAAGCCATTGTGAGCACTAAGGTTTCCTGCAGCGACCTGACGTCCTTATCCGGAATGGCGGCGCGTTACGCCGCACATTTGCGTTCTAGATCACGTTAGGCCGCACTTCAGAATGTGGACCGCTATCGCACTCGGTTTCGTCATTGGCTCACTTGCGGGAGCTCTGGCTGGTGGTTTCGGCAAGCGCTTCATTGTCGGCTTCTTATCCGCGGTTGGAATAGTCGTCGCGGGAACGACCTTCCTCGTCGGCAGTACCGCCGTGATCACGGGTGCGTCAATCCTCGGAGGCTTTTTCCCATTCGTTCTTGCTTGTATCGCTGCCCTGACCGTGGCCTACCTTGCGGTATTCGCAGTCATGAAACGCGCTCTTGAACGCGACGAACGTGCCTTAAGCGAATGATGCGTAACCAGTCCATCAAGCGGACGTCCTCCGGCAGGCTTCGCCTGCCTGCGGCCGCCGCTCATGGGACCAACAGAATCGCGCCAAGCAACCCTATGCCCGCCGGCTACTCCGAAACGCCACTGGCGAAGAAGCTCGGCATCGGCGAGTCCACCCAACTTGCACTCATCGCCGCGCCGTCGGAGTACGAGTCGCTGCTTGGCCGTCTTCCCGCTGGAGCGAATCTCGCCGCATCTGTGACGCACAAGACCGATCTCGTGCACGTGTTCGTCACTCAACGCGAAGAGCTGGCGGTCCACCTCGCGAAGCTGCGTCGCGGGCTGCGCGACGATGCCGCAGTCTGGATATCGTGGCCGAAGAAGGCATCCAAGGTCACCACGACCGTCACCGAGGATGTCGTTCGCGAACTGGCCTTGCCCCTCGGCTTCGTCGATGTCAAGGTCTGTGCGGTCAGCGAGACATGGTCCGGCCTGAAGCTGGTTGTGCGCAAGGAACTGCGGGCCAAGAGGGCGGGACCAGGCGAAGCGCATTGACGCCTGACCATTCGCCCAGTCGCCGCGATACTCCGGCGCATCCCATGCGCCTCGACACCCTCCGCCACCGCCTGCGCACCCTCGGCGCGAATCCCGCGCACGTACAACACGTGCTGCGCCGCTGGTCCCAAGCCAGGCCACAGACGAGCGGCCGGCGCCGCATCGAGCACTACCTCCCGCAGGCCCTGCGCTCCGCGCTGCCCGCGCTGACCAACGAGCTCGCGTCGCTCGCACGCCTGCAGTCCGAGCACCCC
>DASUMM010000312.1:0-3213 GCA_036277655.1 Burkholderiales bacterium
CTGCTGCGCGACGCGGGGTCGTTCCGCGATCCGGGCGGCACCGTGCTGATGTCGGAGGATCGCGTCTATCGCGCGATCATGCCCGTCGCGGCAGCCGATCACTCGCAGGTCCGCGGCACCGGCGTGCTTGCCGAGCTGGCCGCGCGCGGTTGGGTCATCGACGAGCGTCCGGCGGACAAGGCGGCGCTCGGTGCGCTCGCGGGCCAAGCATCGCTCGTCGTCGAGCACCCGAAGCTGCCTTTCATCTCGTATCCGTACGAATGGTGCTTTGACGCGCTGAAGGATGCGGCGCTGCTTCACCTGGACGTGCACCTGCATTGCCTGGAGCACGGCGTCACGCTTTCGGATGCGTCCGCCTACAACATCCAGTTCGACGGCGCATCGCCCGTATTCATCGACACGCTCTCGTTCCGGCCCTATCGCGAGGGGGAGCTCTGGACCGGGCACCGCCAATTCTGCGACCAGTTCCTCAACCCGCTGCTGCTGCGCTCGATGCTGGGCATCCCGCATAACGCGTGGTATCGCGGCAGCATGGAAGGCATTCCGGTTCAGCATCTCGCCAGCGCGTTGCCGCTGCATCGCAAGCTCTCGTGGAACGCGATGAAGCACGTGATGCTGCAGGCTGCGTTCGAGCGATTGTCGGGCGAGCGCCGGACATCCAGCGCGGTGCGCGAGGTGCGCCTGCCGCGCGAATCGTTCCGCTCGCTCCTGGGCGATCTGCGCAAATGGATCGAGTCGCTGCAGACGGCAGCGAGCGAGACGACCGTGTGGCGGCACTACGCGCACGACAATTCCTACCAGGACGGCGAGGCGCTGAAGAAGGCCGAGTTCGTGCGTGAGTTCGCCGCCGCCACGCAGCCTCCGGTGCTGTGGGACCTGGGCTGCAACTCCGGCGAGTATGCGAAGGTGGCGCTCGCCGCGGGCGCGCGCCTCGCGATCGGCTTCGATTTCGATACGCTCGCGCTCGAGAAAGCGTATCGGCTGGCGAAAACGGAGCGGCTGCGGCTGCTGCCGCTGCATCTGGACGCGACGAATCCTTCGCCGAGCCAGGGCTGGGCGCAGCTCGAGCGCAAGGGCCTCGAGCAACGCGGGCCGGCCGATGCGCTGCTCGCGCTGGCGCTCGTCCATCATCTGGCGATCGCCCGCAACGTGCCGCTCGCCTACGTGGTCGACTGGCTCACCGGTCTTGCGCGCTCCGGCGTCATCGAGTTCGTGCAGAAGACCGATCCGATGGTGCGCGAGCTGCTGCGCTTCCGCCAGGACATCTTCGAGGACTATTCGGAAGAGCGCTTCGCGCAGGCGCTGCGCGAGCGAGCCCGCATCTGCAAGGTGGAGCGGGTGTCTGAGAGCGGCCGCACGTTGTACTGGTTCGAGCGGGACTAGCACGATGGCACGGCCGCAGCCGGCGCCGCCGGACCGCCCGCTGGTCTACGCCGCAGCGCTCGCGCTGCTCCTCTTTGCTTCGCTCACCACGTTCCTCTCGGCGAACGACTATCCGCTCCTCTCCGCCGAGGTCGGGCTGCTCTTTGCCGCGTGCCTTGCGGCCGGCGCAGCGCTCGGCCTTGCCGTTCGCTTCGGCATGAGGGTTGCCGCCGCACTGCTGCTTGGCGCATGTGCAGCGGCGTGCATCGAGCTGATGCAGGATCTCGAAGGGCGCAAGGCAGCGCTGGTGCTGCTGCTGTTGGGATGCCTCGCCGCAGCGTGGTTTCTGCGGCGGCACATCGCGGCCGTCATCACCGCGGCTTCGCTTGTATGGCTGAGCACGACGCTGGTGATCCCGGCGACCACGCCCGAAGGCCAGGCGGCCGCGGAGCGCGACGCGCAGACCGTTGCGCCGAATCCGCCCGCAGGCGGATCTCCTGTCATCCTGCATCTCGTTCTGGATGAGCACATCGGGGTCGACGGCGTGCCGCCGGAGATTGCCGGCAGCGAAACCTTCCGGCGCCTGCTCATCGACTTCTACGTCGAGCGCGGCTTCCGGATCGATACCGGCGCCTATTCGCAGTACGTCGACACGCGCAATTCGCTTGCCAACCTGATGAACTTCACTTCATCGGCGGATCCCTGGGCGCACCTCGCGCCAGGCCGGTCGCGGCCGTATGTGCTGCAGCAAAGCGCCTACTTCGGGCATCTGCGCGAGCGCGGCTACCGCCTGCGCGTCTACGAATCCGACTACCTGGATTTCTGCCGGGTGCCGGGCATGACGTATGCGGCCTGCATTCAGTACAGCGGCCACAAGATCGGCGCCGTCCACCGGACCAGCCTCGACGCTGCGGAGCGGGCGCAATTCATCGTTCACAGCGCGCTCGCCAGTTCCTACTACGTGGCGCGAGCGCGCACGGCGTACGAAAAGGTCCGGCGCTCGTTTGCCGGCGCACCGCTCCCGGCCTGGGAGCACGGCCCGAGCCGCGTCGGCCCGATTCCGGTGCTGCCGGTGCTCGCACAACTGGAAAGCGACTTGCGCCGCGCCAAGCGGGGCACCGTCTACTTCGCGCATCTGCTGATTCCGCATTATCCGTACGTGCTCGACGAATCGTGCGGACTGCGCGAGGAAACCGGCGAGTGGCTGGATCATGCGCTGCACGTCGGCGAGCGCGTGTTGAACACCGCCGAGAGTCGCGCAGAACGATATGTGCGCTACTTCGCCCAGGTGCGTTGCCAGCTAAGCCTGCTCGATCGGCTGTTCGACGCCATGAAGGAGGCGGGCGTGTGGGACGATGCGATCGTCATCGTGCATGGCGATCACGGCTCGCGCATCCTGCGCCTGATGCCGGTGGCAGCCAACGCCGCTCGCCTGACGCGCGCAGACCTTCGCGACGCGTATTCGACCCTGTTCGCCATACGGGCGCCAGGCACCGCTGCGGGTGCCCGGGGCGGGCAGCAGCCGCTGCAGCGGCTGCTCGGCGAAGCGTTCGGAATCGCCGGCGCCGAGTTCCCCGCGAGGCTCTATCTGCGCGCCGAGAACGGCGCCACGTTGCCTCCGCACGATTTCACGCGCCTGAAATAACAAAGGCCCGGCGACTTTCGCCGGGCCTTCGGGTTACACACGGTAGTACAAGGTGGTCTGCAAGAAAAACCGGTAAGAGGCGGCTACCCATTGTTTGGCCGTTCCGCTGATAACAGCGGGCTGGCCGCCTCTACCTTGCACTCTGATTCCGGGTTTCCGGAAGGACCGTCGAGGTGACTACACTTTGTTTGGCCGGGCTTGGGCTG